>CAZNSB010000086.1:0-13401 GCA_964575155.1 uncultured Planctomycetaceae bacterium
GTCGTGCCCAGGTACGCCACCATGGGCGAATACAAGCAGCTCCCCCCCGCCAACCACTTCCACATGACGTGGAAGCTCTCCCCCGCCCGGCTCCAGATGTGGATGGACCTGGCCAACGTCCTCTCGGTGACGCCCTGGTCCCAGCGCCCCGCCTTCGTCCCCGGCACCGACCGCCCCCTGCCCCTCCTCCACGCCATCAACGCCGGCGAGGACAACGCCAAACGCCTCCGCGCGGGAAGGTAGGGGCGCCATTGGCAGATCAGCGGGAATGAAGACCCCTCTTGAGCAACTCGACAGGTGGCTCCAAGGCGAAGAGGACGAGCACCTGGAGTTCAAGGAAGCGAAGCTTCAGTTTAGCTTCAGCAGGCTCGTTGGCTATTGCGTTGCTCTGGCCAATGAACGGGGCGGGAAGCTGATCCTCGGGGTGACCAACCGTCGCCCACGAAGGATTGTCGGCACCCAGGCGTTTCGGGGCCCACGCAAGGTCAAGGCCAAGCTTTTCGCTGTCCTTCACTTGCGCATCGAGGCGGAGGAGGTGGAGCACCCTGACGGACGAGTCCTCGTGTTCCACGTCCCCTCCCGCCCAACCGGCACGCCACTGGAGCACAAGGGAACCTATTGGATGCGCGAAGGCGAGAGCCTTGTCGGAATGTCCCCCGACATGCTCAAGAGGATCGTCGGCGAATCGCAGCCGGATTTCTCTGCCGAGGTATGCTCCGGCGCGACACTGGAACACCTTGACCATCGGGCGATCGGCCGGTTTGGGGCGATGTGGGGCCGCAAATCCCGGCCTCGTTCAAGAAGGGCCGTTTTCGGGTAACAGTTTGGACGGGGGCAGTGGCGGCTGACAGCTTATGGCCGTACCCGCTGCCCGCCAGGGCCATTCGTCGCTGCGCGGGCGGCGCTGCCGCAGCCCCCTCATCCAGACGTAGACGGTTGCCGCCGGCTGATCGGCGGCGGGATTTCTTGATTGTCCGTTGTCCATAGGTCCAACTCCGTTTAGTATGGAGACGCGATACCTGCTACCCCTCACAAGAGAAGGAGGCCGGATATGCCCATGGCCGCAATCGCTCCCGTCGTGTTGACCCTGGAGTTCTGGGCTTTTGTCGCCTCGGTCGTGTCCATCTTGCTCGCGGTCATAGCCGTGACTCTATCGGTTTTGTTCTTCAGGTGGTCGATCGCTGCTAAGAATACGGCCGCGCGGTCCCTCGAACGAATTGAGGTGCTATCCAAAGAAATGTACGGGCGCACGTGGTCTGAGTTAGAGAGAATGACGCAATGGTCCCGCGACCTAATTTCGAAGCCTGAGCCGCCCAAGGACGAGGAGGGGCTGAGCGGCCTGCAGGCCAGCCTCGAGGAAGTCAAGAAGCTCATTCCGGCGCCGGACCGCGAGAAGGGCGGTCGACTCCTTGACGAGGGCCTTAGAGCGGCGCGTGATGCAGACATCACAGCCAGGCTTGGCCGCGTGTCGTTCGGTGCGAAGTCGATTTATCTCTGGCTGAAGCCTCGCGGCGGGGAGGCCGAGATAGGAGAGCTTTGTCAAGAACTGAGTTCGCCCTTGCCGGCCGTCCTCGGGTTCGCGAGGGAGCTTACCGTTGCGGGTTTGGTACGCGCGACCCGCAAGAAAGGCCAAGGGGCGGCTGAAAAGATCTCCATCCGGCTTATGTGACTCCGCCCGACTCGCCGGCGGTGCGGTCGCATCGCCGGTTGTCAAAGAAGCCGCCCTGGCCTCAGTGCCGGGGCGCTTTGTCCATGTCTGAGGCGACGCCTCCTTGATGGCCCGATCGAGGGCATCGCCGATGAGCTCGACGTGCTGGCTCCTCTTGCGGGGGTAGTTTGCGACCGGTTCGTCCAAGGCCAGAAGACAATACCTCAGGCCCTCAACGGCAATGTCCGCGACCTCGTTGAGAAAGGCCTGCTGGAGGGGACGGGGCGAGGCAGGTACGTCCTCTCGCGTCGCTTCTATGGTTTCCTCGGTAAGAAGGGGGTGTACACTCGGCGTAGGGGCCTGGAGCGGCAGAGACAAAAGCAGTTGCTGCTTCAGCACCTCGACGAGAACAAGCGCGAGGGAAGCCGGTTCAGCGACCTGTGGGAGGTCCTGCCCAACCTCACAAGGGGGGAAGTGCGCCAACTCCTGCGGGAGCTTAAGAAGGAAGGCCGGGCGCAATCGGTCGGCCGGACCCGAGCCGCCCGGTGGTACCCAACATAGGCCGAACTCGGCAGGCCTCATAGGCCTATTTCTCGCTGCCCAAACGATTACCAGTCACGCGTGAAGCGCCTGTAACTAATTTCTCGGCAATGTGTTGCAGAAATGCCCGCTTTGGGCGGAATTTGGCCATTGCGCCCAATTGGCGCCCAATCGCGCCAGACCCCAGATCGCCGAGAAGACCCTCCAGAAGTGTTACTCATGTGTCCGAACACCTGTTACCTGTGTGTCCGGTCTGTACCAGGGCTATCCGCAGGCTTCGCCGATCGCCGGTCACTCCTCCGGCGGGACGTACTTGAACTTCCCGCCGCTGTCGGCGGCGATCCGGCGGAGGACGGCGACGGCGGCGGGGCTCTTGAAATGGTGCAGGACGGTGTGGACCGTCACCTCGCGCCGGGCGTTCAGCTTGCGGATGGTCTTGAGCACCAGCTCGTTGTCGGGGAACTCCCCGTCGGTCAGCAGGCAGATCGCCTTGCCGCGCTTCCGGTTGGGCGTGCGGGCCAGCACCTGGAACGCCCGCTGGACGGCCGGGAGCGGGTCGGTCCGGCCCTGGGCGTACACGGTCTTGAGGTACTTCCCCGCTTCGCGCTTGTGGTCTTCCGTCGCGTACACCAGCCGCCGCGGCGGGTTCTCCATCGGCCGGCCGGTGGCGAAGAAGATCACGTGAAAAGTCTGGTCCGCCCGCAGCCGGGTGATCGACTTGAACACCTCGTGCCTCACCAGGTCCAGCGTGTCCAGCATGGATCCGGAGCGGTCCAGGAGGTACACGATGTGGTCGGCCTGGAGCTTCAGGCCGAAGAACCCGCCCTTGGCCACTTCGGCGGGCTTGACCAGTGCCGGCTGCGTGGCGGGCGGGGGCGCGGCTGTCTCTTTCGCCGGTTGACTCGCCGGCGGGGGTTGCGCCGATTCTTCATGCCAAGTGGACGCGGCCGGCGTGCCACGGATCGCCGGCTCACACCCGCCGGCGGCGACGATCAACACCAACGCGACAGTGGCTGGCTTCATGGTTCTCTCCGTCATTGCGGCTGGACGAACTTGTACTTGCCGCCGCTGTCGGCGGCGATCCGGCGTAGCTGGGCCATCGCCGGGGGGACCTTGTGCCACAGCAGGATCGTGTGCACGCGGACGCCGCCGGCGGCGCTGCGGGCCCGGAACGTCTCGATCACCTTCTCTTTCTCATTCGGCAGCAGCTCCCCGAACATCACCAGGTAGATCACCTTGGCGGGCTTCTCCGCAGGCGCCTCCGCCAGCACCTCGAATGCCCGCTGGCAGGCCGGGAGGACCTCGGCCTGCCCGCCCGGCCGGACCCCGCGGAGGAACTCCAGTGCCTTGAGCTTGTCCGCCCTCCCCGCGGGCGCCAGCCCGCGGAGCGGGCCTTCCCGGACGCTGGTGGACGAGAAGTAGATGATGTGAAAGGTCTGGTTGTCCCCCAGCCGGCCCAGTGACCGCAGTAGCTCGCGGCGGACGTCGTCTTGGGCGTCCAGCAAGGACCCGCCGCCCTCGATCAGGTACACGACGTGGTCGGCCCGGTCGGTGAGGCCGAAGAACCGCACCGCGGGCTCCTTCTCGAACAGCGCCGATGCCGGCTGGGTCTTGACGGTCGATTCGATCCAGTCAGCGACCTCCTCGTCTGTCATGGGTCTCTTTGGGCCTTCGGACTCATCCTTGCCGCAGCCGGCCCCGCCAGCGGCAATCAGGACGATCAAGAGCAATGCGGAAACGCTCGGCTTCATGCCCCGCTCCTTGCCTGGGCCCTCGGGGAGCTTCCCCTCCCCGTATGATAGCGTCGAGGCCTGCCGATAGCCATCCGTCGGTGTTGCGGGGTCCGGGCGTGCTGGCCGGCGGCGAGGGCGTCAGCGGGAATTCGAGACGGCGATGAGCTTTTCCAGAGTGGCGGCGGCCTTGCCGGAGTCGATAGACTCGTCGGCCAGGGGGATTCCGTCGGCGATGTCGTCGGCCCGCCCGGCGACGGCCAGGGCGGCGGCGGCGTTGAGGACGACGATGTCGCGGTCGGGGCCCTTCTTGCCGGCCAGCAGGTCGCGGATGCGCTGGGCGGATTCAGCGGCGGAGTTGATCTCCAGGTCAACCAGCCTCGCGGCGGCGATGCCGAAGTCCTCGTAGTGGACGGTGCGGCGGGTGATCTTTCCGCCGGCCAGGTCGGCGACGTGCGTGGGCGCGGTGGTGGAGATCTCGTCCAGCCCGTCCTCGGCGTGGACGACCATGGCGCGGACGACGCCCAGGGCGGCCAGCACGTGTGCGAGGGGCTCGAGCCATTTCTCGTCGAACACGCCCATGAGCATGCGCGCCGCCCCGGCCGGGTTGGTCAGCGGGCCGAGGATGTTGAAGACGGTCCGCACGGCGAGCTGCCTGCGGACGCCGACGGCGTGCTTCATGGCCGGGTGGTGCTTGACGGCGAAGCAGAAGCACATGCCGGCCTCTTTCAGGCAGCGGGCGACGGTGTCCAGGTCGGCATCCAGGTTGACGCCCAAAGCCGCGAGCACGTCCGCCGAGCCTGAGGGGCGGGTGTTCGTCCGGTTGCCGTGCTTGGCGACGGGCACGCCGGCGCCGGCGACCACCATGGCGGCGGGGGTGGAGATGTTCACAGTCTTCAGCCCCGTCCCGCCGGTGCCGACGACGTCGATGACGTCCCGCCCGCCGGTTTCGATCTTGAGCGCGTGTTCGCGCATGGCCCGGGCGGCGCCGGTGATCTCCTCGACGGTCTCTCCCTTTGCGGCCAGGGCCACCAGCACGCCGGCGGTCTGGGCCTCGGTCAGGGCCCCGTCCATGATCTGGTTGAACAGCCCCCTGGCCTGGTCGGGTGCCAAGTTCTCCCCGCGGATGAGGCGGCCCACCAGCGTGCTGTAGGCAGTTTCGGGCATGATGCGCTCCTCAGGCCTATGATTCCTTGTGGCGTTGTGGTCGGTGAGTATATAGTGAGCAGGCCGGCGGTGACAACCGGGCGTTCGGGCGGTGGTCACTGCGGGCAGGGAGATCAGCCGTGGCCGACGACGCCTTTGAGGTGGCGCTGAGACACTTCCACAAGTACGCCGCGGGGCTGGACCTGCCCGGGCGCTACCCGGGGTGCGACATCCTCAACCACCTGACCACGGCGGACCGGAGCATCGAGTTGCGGCTGACCTTCCAGCGCGACGACGGCACCTTGCAGATCTGCCGGGCTTGGCGGGTGCAGTTCAACGACGACCGCGGACCCTACAAGGGAGGCATCCGATTCCACCCGGCCGTGGGCCTGCCCGAAACCAAGGCCATGGCCTTCTGGATGTATCTCAAGACGGCGGTGGTGGACGTCCCCTTCGGCGGGGCCAAGGGGGCCGTCGCCGTGGACTACCCGTCGCTGTCGCTGCTGGAGAAGGAGCGCCTCACCAAGCGCTACGCCCTGGTGCTGGCGGAGGACATCGGCCCGGAAAAGGACATCCCCGCCCCCGACGTCAACACCGGCGAGCGGGAGATGGCCTGGATGCTCGATGCGTGGCGGATGATCCGGGGCAGCTACCGGCGGGGGGTGGTGACCGGCAAGCCGGTGAGCCTGGGCGGGTGCGTCGGCCGGCGCGAGGCCACCGGCCGCGGCGCAGTCTTCACCATCGTCGAGGCCGCCAGGGACATGGGGTTGTCGCTGGAGGGGGCCGCCGCCGCCGTGCAGGGCTTCGGCAACGTCGGCAGCGTCGTCGCCGCGGAGCTGCACCGACTGGGGGCGCGGGTGGTGGCTGTCAGCAACGTCACCGGGGCCATTGGCAACCCCCGCGGGCTGGACGTCCCCGCCCTCCGCCGACACCTGGAGACCGGCGCGCCCCTGATGGAGTACCCCCACGCCGAGCCCATGCCCAGGGACGATCTGTTGGTCATGGACGTCGACGTGCTCGTGCCGGCCGCCCTGGAAAACGCCATCACGGCCGAGAACGCCTCCCGGGTGCGAGCCCGGCTGGTGGCGGAGGCGGCCAACGGCCCGGTGACCCCGGAGGGCTCCGACGTCCTCGGCGACCGCGGCGTGGTGATGATCCCCGACATCCTCTGCAACGCCGGCGGGGTGACCGCCAGCTACTTCGAGTGGGTGCAGAACCGCCAGGAGTTCTACTGGTCCGCCGACCGGGTCGAGGCCGAGCTGCGGCGGGTGATGACCGCCGCCTACCGGCAGGTGGCGGAGGTGGCCGATGCGCGGAAGAGCACCCTCCGCGAGGCGGCGTACCGGGTTGCGACCGAGCGTGTGGCCGACGCCGCCGTCCGCCGAGGCGTCCAGTGACAGACCCGCCGGCCGGGGAGGCCCCTCGACGCGCGCAGACCACCCCTGTTCTAGCTCTATGTAAAATAAAGACTTAGGCAAATCGGCGCATCGAAAAGGCCGCATCTTGCGGCCCTTCTCGCAGCTTGCTAATCTACCATTATCTCAGAAGACGGCCGTTTTGTCAAGCCTGGAGGCCGGAATTTTGAAATATTTTCTAAGCCTTTCTCTTGCGGGCACTTACGCCCATAAACGCCCCCCGATCTGGCGGATTCCCGCCGCGAATTCTCACTTTTCTCCGCCGCGGCTGGCCTCCCACAGCCGGACGGCCTCGGGCTTCCGCAGGTACAGCGGGCGGATCTGGCGGTAATCGGTGAACCCCCCCAGCGCCGCCGTCCGCCGGCCGACACGCCACACGCCCTCCGGGCGAGGCAGCCAGAGCGACTCGGCCCCGAGGGTGACGCCCTCACGGGCGAGGCTGTGGTGGCCGAGGCCCTCGCCGATCAGCGTGACGGGCTTGGGGCATTCGGCGGCGAACTGCGCGGCGGGCATCGTCGCGGGCTCGGCGGCGGGGACGATGCGTCCGGCGCGGCGGACGAACAGGCCGGCGTAGACGCTGGACGCCTTGGCGTCCATGACCACGCCGAGGTTCCGGAAGTCGAGCGGGTCGGCGTTCCGGGCGACGGCGTGGAGGGTGCCCACGGCGACGCAGTCGGCGTGGGGGACGGCCTGGGCGAGCGTCCTGGCCACGGTGATGCCCACCCGCAGCCCGGTGAAGCTGCCCGGGCCGATGGAAACGTAGATCTCCTCGACGTCCCCGCCCCGCAGGCCGTGGCCGCCCAGCAGCTCCGCCAGCCGGGCCACCAACTGCACCGCGTGGCGCCGGTCGGCCGGGAAGCTCAGCGCCTCGACCAGCCGGTCGCCCCCGCCCAGGGCCACCCCGCCGCGCCGGCAGGAGGTCTCGATCGCGATGGAGACGGGGCGGTCCATGCCGGGCGATTGTATGGCCTCGCCGGTCCCCGGGCCAGTGGCCAAGCCCCTTCGAGGCGGTGGTGGCCGGGGACGGGCCGGCCGCCTACAATAGGGTAGTCACGCTTCCTTGCGTCCGAAAAGCCGAACACCCCGAGGGAGGACCGATCGATGGCAGCGAAGGCGGCAGGCCCCGCGGGCCCTTCGGCGGACAAGCCGGAGGGCAGCGCCCCCCAGGCCCGGAAGAAGCGCCGGCGCTGGCTGTGGGTCCTGCTGGGCGTGCTGGCGGCGCTGATCGTGCTGGTGTGGGTGGCGCCGTACCTGGTCTCCACGCCCACCGGCACGAGGCTGTTGCTTTCGGCGGTGAAGGCCAGGCTGAAGGGCGAGGTGGAGATCGACGACCTGTCGATCTCCTGGCTGGGGCCGACGTACGTGGAGGGCCTCCGCGTCCGCGATCCCGCCGGCGAGGAGGTCCTCAAGATCAAGAAGGTCAACTGGGCCGGCGGGATCTGGCGGGCGGTCTTCTCGGGCGAAGACTTCGGGCGGATCGACGTGGACTCCCCCGACGTGACCCTGCGGGTCGATAAGGACGGGCGGATCTCCCTGAAAGAGGCCTTCGAGTCGCGCCCCCGGCCGGAGAAGAAGAAGCGCCGCCGGAAGCGGGGGAAGCAGCGCGAGGAGGAGCCCCCCCTCCGGCCGACGGGGCGGGTCGTGGTCAGCTCCGGGGCGGTCCGCGTGGTCATGGCGGACGGTCGAAGGATCGAGGTGCCGTCCCTGAGGGTGCAGCTCGATCTGACGGAGCAGGACGAGGCGACCTCGGCGGTGGCCTACGAGGTGGAGGTTTCGCGGTTGTCGGCGTCGCGCCCGGAGGGCAGGCGGCCCCGGCCGATCGACCTGCGCCTGAGCGGCACCGTCCGACTGGGCCAGCGCGACGCGGACGCCGACGCCCGCCTGACCGGGCCGGCCGGCGAGCTGCACCTCAGGGCCGCCTTTCCGCTTTCGGCGGCGAAGATCGAGGCGGACGCCGCCGGCATCGTCTCGGCGGTGACCCGGGGCGAGCGGCTGGTGCTGCCGGAGTTCGAGTTCGGCGCCGCCGGCCGGCTGGACCTGGCCGCAGTGGCCGCGGCCGTGCCGGCGCTGCTGCCGCTGCGGAAGGACGTGGAGTTGGACGCCGCCACGCTGGCGATTCGCGAGGTGTCGGTGAGGGGCGGGTCGGCCCCGGCCGCCAAGGGCGGGATCGAGCTGACGGGCCTGCGGGCGAAGCGCGGCGGCAAGACGCTCACCTTCAAGCCGATCCACGCCTGGACGGACGTGCTGCTGGAGGAGGGGACCGGGCTCCGCGTCAACCGCGCGTCCCTGGAGGCCGAGTTCGCGCAGATCGCCGCCGCCGGCACGCCGGCCTCGATGAACGCCACCTTCCGCGCCGACCTGACCGGGCTCCGCCGCCAGATGGGGGAGGTCCTCGACCTGGGCCAGTTCGACCTGGGCGGGAGCGTCCGCGGCAGGCTGCAAACCACGGGGCTGACGGAAGATCGCATCGACCTGGCATTCGAAGCCCAGGCCGAGTCGCTGCAATACAGGCCCCCCGGGAAGAAAGACAAACAGCCCGGCCCGCCCCCGGAGCCGCTGCGCGTCCGGAGGGCGGCCGTCGAACAGGCCGCCGGCTACCTGACCTTCTTCAAGGGCCGGCGCAAGCCCAAGCGCTTCACCCTGACGGGGGCGCGACTGGCGGTGGACGGCTCGATCGTCGTCGGCGGCAGCGGGTGGTACGAGTTCGACGACCGCAGCTTCCAGTCCGAGGCGAAGGCCGACCGGGTGGACCTGGCCTACGTGTCCGCCCGCGCCCGGGCGCTGGGGTCCGACCTGCCGGGGCGGTTCGGGGGCGTCGTGGCCTTCCACGCCCGCGCCGCCCGGGCCGGGAAGGACGCCCCCGTCACCACCACCGGCACCGCCACGGTGGCGGGGCTGCGCCTGGACGACAAGCCCCTCTCGCGGAGGGATGTCAAGCTCCGCTGGACGGGCGTGCAGGTCGATCCGGAGCGGAAGCTCTACGCCGCCAAGGAGGCCGTCCTCGAAGGCGACGTGGCGGAGTTCACCGCCCGGCAGGTCCACTGCCGGCTGGGGGAAGACCTCGCCGCCGCCGGCGCGTTCGCGCTGACCGCCGACTTGGCGCGGTGTGTGGCCCTTGCCCGGCCGTTCGTCGAGTCGAGGAAGCTGCCCGCCCTCACCGGGCGGGTGATCGCCTCGGGCACCTGCGCCACGAAGGACGGGAAGATCGGCTACCGCGTCGGCTGCCGCGTCACGGACCGCCGGGCCGGCAGGGCCGCCGACGAGGCGGTGCTTGCCCTCAGCGGCGATGGCGTCCTCGACGCAAAGCGGCGGATACTCCTCGCCCGCGCGGAGATGCCGCGCCTGGACCTGGGCTGGCTGGGGCCCCACGGCGAGGCCCTGGGCGCCAAGGAGCTGGCGCGCTACGCCGGCACGGTGGCGATGCGGGCCCGAGTGGAACAGCTCGCCCCGGACGCCCCCGTCACCTCGGCCGGCAGCGTCACCGTGCGCGACCTCCGCGTGGACGGCAAGCCCCTGACGGGCAAGCCCCTCGAGCTTCGCTGGGAGCAGGTCGAGGTGGACCGCAAGAAGAAGTTCCTCGCCGCCGGGCTGGCCCGGCTGGATAGCGACCTGGCCGACTTCACCGCCCGGGGGGTCCGCTGCCGGTACGGCAAGGACCTCAGCGCCGCCGGGCGGGTGAACCTCACCGCCGACCTGGGCAAGTGCCTCGCCGCCGCCGCGCCCATCGCAAAGTGGAAAAAAACCCCCGCCGTCGAGGGCGTGCTGACCACCTCGGGCACCTGCACCACCCGGGGCAAGACGCTGCGATTTGCCGGCGGCGGGCAGGTTCGACCGGCCGAGGGGGCCGACCCGGCCGTCGCCTGGCGCGTTTCGGGCTCCTACGACCCGGGCGAGGAGGCCTTCGCCGCGGACGCCCGCCTGGAGCGGGCGGACCTGTCGTACATTGCCCGCCAGGCCAAGGCCGCCGGGCTGGGCGGGCTCACCCGCTACGCCGGCGTGGTCACCATGAACGCCAAGGCCGCCCGGGCCTCGGGCAAGGCGCCCTTCCTCGCCGACGGCGCCGGGGCCGTCCGCGGGCTCCGCGTGGACGGCAAGCCGCTGGCAGCCGACCAGCCGGACGTGACCTTCACGTTCTCCGGTGTGCGTTATGCCCCCGAGGCCAAGAGCCTGGGCGCCGCACTCGTGAAGCTGGACAGCGCCCTGGCGGCGTTGACGGCCAAGGACGTCGACTGCCGGCTGGGCAAAGAACCCAGCGTGGCCGGCCAGGTCAACATCACCGCCGACCTGGGCCAATGCCTCGCCGCCGCCACGCCCATCGCAAAGTGGAAGAAGACCCCCCCCGTCGCCGGCCGGTTCGCCTGGACCGGGCGGGCCGAAACCCACGCCGGGAAAATCGCCCTCGCCGGCTCCGGCGGCGTGGACGACTTCCAGTATCGCGCCAAAGAGCATACGTTCCGGCAGAAGCGCATGACCTTCGGCGTGGCCGCCGACGTCCACCCCAAGGCCGACGAGGTCCTGCTGCGCCGGCTGACGTTTCACTCCCCGGTGCTCTCGGCCACCGTCCGCGGCAGCGTCAAGCAGCTCGGGACCGACCGCCTGCTCGACCTGCGCGGGCAGTACCGCGGCGACCTGGAGGAGCTGACCGCGCTGCTGCATGCCTTCAAGCCCGCGACGGCCGGGATGATCGCGCTGAAGGGCAAGCCCGAGTACGGGTTCGAGGTGACCGGCCCGGCCAGCCGGCCGAAGGTCCGCCCCGCCTACCGGGGCGTCCGCGGCGAGGCGAAGTTCGGGTGGGCCTCCGGCGAGGTCCAGGCCGTCGAGCTGGGCAAGGCGGAGCTGTCGCCTTCGCTGGACGACGGGCGGATGGTGCTGCCGGTGGCGGAGGTCCCCGCCGGGGGGGGGACGGCCCGCCTGGGCTGCACCGTGGACCTGACCGGAAAACGCCCGTACCTGAACATCCCCGGGACGTTGCAGGTCATGCAGGACGTGCCACTGGACATCGACCTGCGCAAGAAGGAACACAACCTCCTCCGCTGGATCAATCCGATCTTCCGGAACCGGATGAGAGGGAAGGTCTCCCTGCGGGTGACGGACATCGCGCTGCCGCTGGCGGACAGCATCAAGACCACCGGCACCGGCGCCGGCCGGCTGGACCTGAAGGACCTGCGGATCGAGTCCAAGGGGCTGCTGGCCGAGCTGGTGGAGCTGGGGGGGCTGAAGCTGGCCGGGCTGCACAAGGTCCGCACCGACGGGCTGGACTTCCGCATCCGCAACGGGCGGATCGAGTACGACAACTTCACCCTCGTCTTCACCGAGGTCTTCGACCTGAAGTTCGACGGCTCGGTGGGCTTCGACGAGACCCTGAACATGCGGGTGTGGGTGCCCGTCACCCCGGCCCTGCTGGAGAAGCTGCTGGAGCCGCTGGGGCTGAAGGTCCCCGAGCGGATCGGCGGCATCCTGGGCAGGGTCCGCCACGTGCAGATCCCCATCGGCGGCACCATCAAGAAGCCGAAGCTCGACCTGACCAAGGTGGACGTCAAGAAGCTCCTGCCCATCCTGCCCGGGCTGCTGGACACCCTCCTCAAGCCCAAGCCCAAGCCCAAGCCCGAGCCTGGCGCGAAGAAGCCCCCGGCCACGCGACCGGCCACGCGCCCGGCCGAGAAGAAACCCGAGGAGAAGCTCATCGAGGGCCTCTTCGACCTGCTGAAGAAGCAGCTCGAGGAGAAGTAGCAGGGATACAAGGGGTTCAGGGGATGGAAACAGAGTGGTGACAGCCTGCTGTCCGGCTCTTGGCCTGGCTCATGTCCCCTGTGCCCCCTGAACCTGGCTGCTTCTTTCTGGCGCGGCGGCGGCTCAGGCGATGCCCATCGCCGGGGCCAGCCGGCCGGCGACGAAGCCGCAGGCGGTGGTCGAGAAGTGACCCCCGAAGTGGCCCAGGCGGAGCAGGCGCGGGCGCCAGCGGATCTCGGCGACGTTCTCGGCCGCGGGTCCGCGCGGCCCGACCATGCCCATCGAGGGCGTGTGCCGCCGGTCGCACGTCCCCAGCAGCAGCGTCCCCAGCCCGACGATGACCCAGTCCAGCAGGCTGGAGACGACCAGCAGCTTCCCGCGGACGTGTCCGGCTGGTGCTTCCAGGTCCCGTCGCGGGTCCACCGCCGGGGCCAGCAGGGCGGCGGCGTCGACCTTCACGCCTTCGGGGAGCATCTCCAGCGCCCGGGCGACCACGAAACCGCCGGCGGAGTAGCCGATCAGGTAGATCCGCCGATCCGGGCCCTCGCGCCGCCGCCGGGCCACGCATTCGGCCAGCCGTTCGGCCTCGCGCTGGAGGATCCGCCGGCCCATGATCACCGGCAGGATCAGCCACGCCCGCCACGCCTGCTGCCACTGCCAGTATTGGATTTCGCCGGCGAACCCGGCCCGCCGCAGCCCCGCACACAGCGACCGCTGCCCCCAGCGCACCCCGAAGGCCCGCACCGGCTCGACGAAGATCACCAGCCCCGGGGCCGGGTCCCCGCCGGGATCGCGCCCCAGCCGCAGGCTGAAGGCGATGCTCAAGACCAGGTCTACTAGGGGCGGGCCCCAGAGCACGCACAGGACGACGACCAGGACGATTTCCCCGGCGGACATGCCGGGGGAGTCTACGCCCCCCCCGCCGCCAAGTAAACCCCGCCCGAGGCCGCTGACCGGATCGAATTGAATGTCATCTCGCCCGAACGTGCAGCGGAAGCGCACCTGCCAGCCGGTCAGGCAGGTCCCGGCCCGAATGGAGCATTCCTTGTTTGTAGGCGGGGGAATGGGGTCGGCCCCCCGGGGGCATCTGACAGTAGCCACGGGCGCCAGCCCGTGGTGCGGTTGCGGACCCCACCTACCCAGCCCCGCCAGGGGCGATTGACGGCCTCAGTCGCCCCGCCGGGGCTCCATG
>CAZNSB010000087.1:0-13359 GCA_964575155.1 uncultured Planctomycetaceae bacterium
ACGTTGTAGTGGTGGCCGGCGAGGTGCGGGAAGACGCTGTGGCTGGCGGCCTTGCCGTCCTCGAACCAGTTGTGGGTGATCTTGACGCTGCCTTCGGCCAGGGCCGGCCCGCCCCGCGTGCAGTGGGCGTAGATCCGGTAGTTGTTCAGCGAGCAGTGGCCGCTGCCGATCTTCTTGAGCTGGAACTTCACGTAGCACTCGCTGGCCGGGGCGCGGAGGCGGATGTCCGCCGTTCGCTCCTGGCGCCAGTGCGCCCCGGGCTCGAACCCGCCCTTCCAGGCGTAGGTCCACTTCTCGGTCGGGGTCGTCCGGTAGAGGATCTGCGCGAGGTCCGAGGTGCTCCGGCACCCGAACGAGCCCACCACCGTCAGCCAGTGGATCTGCCAGCCCGAAGGCGGCGCGACCTTCGCCACCGCGTACCCGCCGCCGGTGCCCGGGTTGAGGCGCTCGGCGTAGGAGGAGGCGTTGTAGCTCATGTTGTGCAGCTCGTGGAAGAACCGCCCGTAGCTGGCGGCGGTGCTCAGGTCGGGGCGGACCCAGAAGACGGCCTCGGAAGGCTTGTTCGAGAAAGCGAAGCGGCTCCGGCCGGACTTGACCGCCGGCAGCGGCACCGGCGACATCAGCAGCCAGTTCTTCAGCTTCAGGTTGGCCACGCTGGCGTCGGCGGGGGTGTCCGCCAGCAGCCGGATCTTGACCAGGTACCCGTACGTCCCCTCCACGTCGTCGGTCAGGTCGAGCTTCACGTGGCAGGTGCCGGTGGTGTCGTGGGTCCACGCCGTCTGCCACGTCAGCCCGTTGTCGGTCGAGAGGGCGATGGAGTTGGTCTCGGAGATGCTCTTGCGGTAGAAGTCCGCCTCCAGGAGGGCCCCGTCGGACGAGTCCCCGTCGGTGTCCAGCTTCCCGGGCTTGCCGGAGATCAGGTAGGGGCTCTGCACGCGGAAGATGACGTAACACTCGCCGGACGACGCCGGGTGGACCTTCCCGTTGGCGAGGACGTAGTTGACGCCCTGGTAGAGCCCGTCGAGGAAGTTGTCCTCGCTGGCGGCCCAGTCGGGCTCGTAGATGAGCACGCCGTTGGCGAAGTGGTTCTTGGGGTTGCGCAGGTCGTGGTAGCCCCGGGCGAGGTGGTAGAACGGCGCCCCCCACTTGTGGTACCCGTTCGTGTACATGTCGGCCGAGCAGTACCACTTGCCCTGGTTGTCCCAGTAGCGGATGAGCTTCTCCCCCCGGCGGAGGTCCATGTGCATGCTGTGCCCCCAGGCGCGGAGCGCCGCGTAGACGGGCTTGGGCCCGGACGTGTAGAAGTTGTCCACGCAGTGCTGCTTGGTCTCCCAGGGGATGAACTTCCCGCCGTAATGGTCATGCTGGAAGAAGGGGACCGACGGGTGCTGCTGGTTCAGGACGTACTTGTTGGCGTCGCCGCGGACCGTGTCCAGGTCGAGGATGGTCTGCCCGTCGTCGGCGTGGAAGTAGGCGGCGCAGTCCACCTGGGCGTCGAAGAGGTGCCATGCGCCGCCGTACCAGACCTCCAGCACGCAGTGCCGGGTCACGTCGCGCTGGCGGGCCTTCAGCCCCGCCTGCTCCAGCATCGCCGCCAGGGAGTGCTGTATCTGGAAGCAGATCACCGCCCCGTGGACGTTGAAGCGGGCGATGGGGTCGAGCACGTAGCCCATTTCGTTGGAGCCCTCGGGGTCTTCCATGCACCACCAGTGATAATACGGCCGGCGGGTGATGTAAGCCCACAGGGCGATGGCCTTCTCCTGGTCCGTCGCGCAGCCCCTGGTGACCGAGGCGACGAGCGACTTGATGTCGGTGGCGTCCGGCTCGTCGGGCTGGATGAGCTTGAAGTCGCGCCCTGCTGCGGGCAGGCACAGGCCCCCGACCACGGCGAGAAGGACGATCCGCGATGCGGTCTTCGTTGTCATGGTCGGCTCCTGGGGGCCTTTGGGGGGGTTCGGCCGGCCCGGCGCGACTTGCCCCTCGCGGCCAGCGCGGCGGCGGCGCCCATGCACACCAACGCCATGGTCGCCGGCTCGGGGACCTGCCCGGCCTCCCCGGCCGACCCGCCGCCCTCGCCGAAGTGGTTGGCGAACACCGTCAGGTCCAGCACGTCCACCACGCTGTCGTCGTTGAAGTCGGCGTCCTCCCAGACCTTGTCCCCGCCGCCGAAGTTGTTGGCCAGGACGCTCAGGTCCAGGACGTCCACCGTCCCGTCCATGTTGGCGTCGCCCATCGGCGAGGTCACCACCTCCAGCGTGTACGACCCCTCCCGGGCGTGATCGCCCTCGAACAGCAGGTCCTCGTGCCCCGTCACCGCCAGGTGCAGGTTCCCGCCGGCCGGCACCTCGCCGTACAGCTTGGAGAACTGGCCCTCCCCGCTGTCGTCGTCGTACTTGACCAGCAGCCCGTCGTCGTCGAACCACCCCAGCATGCTGTCGAACCCGCCGGCGGTGATCTCCGCGTGGAAGACCTCTCCCGTCGGCAGGGACGTGAAGGTCATGAAGTCGATCGGGTCCTCCGCCGTGGTCGGGGTGTTGTCGATGGCGGCGTTGTAGTGCCCCGCCGCGTCGTACCCCGTCAGGTCATGGCTGATCACCGCGCCCGCCGAAAGCGTGTCGTTGAACGTCAGGTTCGCCACCGGGCTGCCCGAACCGTTGAAGACGTCCACGTACAGATCCAGCCCCCCCGACTCCGGATGGGCCGTGCTCCAGTAGTCGTCCAGCCCGTCGAAGTCGCAGTCGGCGTACCCGCTGACCTTCAGGTGGATGCTGCCGTCGGAGTTGATGCCGATGTTGTACAGGGCGCTCGCCGTGCCGTCGCCGAACGGGCTGTTGTCGTCGTTGAACTCCAGCAGCGTCCCGACCTGATCGAACGCCCCCAGCGTCGTGTCCGGGCCGGCCCCCGCCAGCGAGGGCAGCAGCGAGTCGCTGACCTGGCGGACGGACGGGCCCAGGATCGCCCGGGACGCGAAGTCGTCGTTCGGCTCGAACTGGGCCCGGGCGACGCCGGATGCCAGCGCGACCACCGCCAGCGCCAGGACAACGAGTGCATATTTCATGCCTGCTACCTCCTTTGCCTCCGGAAGTCATTCGGCGGAGCCTGTGCTCCATTTTGTTATTTCTATTATGCACACCCTCTGCGGTCTGTCAAGGCGCTTTGCGGCAGGCAAACGCAGATTGCGCCGGAGGAGACGCCGAACGAGGGCAACATCCTGGCCCGCCGAGGCCGTGACCGCTCCCGCCCCCGAACGCGGCGGGCATAGGCAACGCGGGAATCAGTCTTTCCACGTCCCGCTGGTGTCGCGGAGGACCCAGTAGACCTGCTGAGCGGTCTTGAAGAGGGCCTCGCCGGCGGCGTCGTTGCCGGGGACGGGCTTCAGGTGCGTCCCGTCCCCCAGCATCTGCCGCAGGTCGCGCTGCATCATCAGCTCGAAGCTGTAGCTGATGGGGACCTTCTTCTTCCGGCAGAGCTTCACCAGGGCGGCGTTGAAGCGGACCTGCCCGTCCTGCTTGTCCTTGTTGAAGCCCTTCGGCGGGATGGTCGCCACGATCGGCACCGTCCCGTGCTTGGCGCACGTGTCGATCAGGGCCGACATGTCCTCCATGGCCGGCTTGACGGCCGCCTCGGACTTGCTGTTGTTCGTCCCCCACATGATCACGGCGAACTCGGGGTTGCCGTTGCGGAGGTCCTTGGCGATCGTGTTCTTCCCGAAGCTCGTCCGCATCATCCCCGTCCCCCGCTGGAACGCGATGCCCCGCGCCAGCCAGGCGCTCAGCGTGAAGGGGTACGCGCTGGCGGCGGTGATGCTGTCGCCCTGGTAGAGGAACACGTCGTGGCGGACCTTGCCCTTCCCGGCGGCGTGAATCTTCCGCACGTTGTCGGCGTAGGCGATGCGGTCGGTCTCCTGCGGTCTCACGGCCGGCATCCGAACCTTGGCCGGCTGCTTGACGTCCACGGACACGGCGTCGCTCGCCTTGGAGCAGTTGTTGTCGTAATCGGCCGCGGTCACGCAATAGGCGAACTTCCCGGGGTCCTCTGCGAAGGTCACGTAGCGCGGCGGGATCGTCTCGCCGATCTTCTCCCACTTGCCTTTCCCGGACTTGCGGTAGATGCTGTACACGGCCGGGAAGACGTTGTCCTTCGGCTCGTCCCAGCTCAGGGAAATCGTTCCGTTCCTCTCGACGGCCTTCAGGTCGCCCGGCGGGTCGGGCGGGGCGGTGTCCACGCCGCGGTAGATCACGAACTTGTCGATCCAGTACTGCCCGCTCTTGCCCTTCTGCTCGGGCCCGTGGAAGAACAGGCTGGTGTGCTTGGTGTTGGCGGGGACCTTCCGCTGGGGCATCTCGGAATTGTGGTGGAAGTCCTCCACGGCGAAGCAGACCGTCCGCCAGACGCCGTCGGTCACGCGCGCGGGCGACGCCGGCGTCGTGTTGTCGTTCTTCACCGCGTCGAAGAAGTTCAGGGAGATCTTCTGCATGCCCTCGGCCCGGACGCAGAAGGCGATGTTGAGCCCGCGCGTCCCCTGCACCGCGATCTGGTTCGTCCGCCCGCCGAAGTACCCGCTCTTCTTCGCGCGCTTCACGTGCAGGCTCCGCCCGCTGATGACGTACTCCGGGCGGGTCTCCAGACCCACCTGGCCGTTGGCCTCGTTCCCGAAGGGGTTCTCGCCGCTGTCGAAGTCCATCTTCAGGTATATCTTCACCCCCCCGCCCTCGAAGATGGGGTCGAAGGACTTCTCCCCGCCCGCCTCCTGGGCCTCCGCCGCCGTCCACGCCCACCCCGCCAGCAACGCCAGTAAGATTGCCGTCGTTCGCATCGCCGTCTCCTTTCCTGTAAGCGTAAACCCCGCCCCGACGCCCGCCGGACCGCCCGCGGAAATCCGACAGCAAGCATAATCCGCCGACCCGGCCCGAGCAAGCCCGGCGCCCGGGGCAACGCCCCGGCGATTGCGCTGCATGCAGCGAAGCCGGGGCAGCCGCTCTTGACGAGTCAACCAGTCTACGAGTTCACGGGTCAACCGCGTTGGGCTACTCGTCCTTCCCAGTCAATTCTGTTGGTGCCATGGCGGGTCCCGACGTACGTCGGGATTTCCCGCCATGCGGGTCAACATGGCGGCAGACGGCGGCCGCCATGGCACCCGACGGCGTAGGCCCGGGCGAAGCCCCGGTGGAAGGAAAACGGGGACAGGCACCTCCGGCCCTGCGGGCCTCCGGAGCCAGTCCCCGTTTTCCGGGCTAATCCCGGCCGATGAGCTGGACGTCGTCGACGTAGAGCTTCAGCTCCTTGTCGCCGGGCTTGCCGGCGTGGACAAAGACGTCGTCGAGGGCGTTGCCGGGGCGGATTTGCCGGCCGGGGCGGGTCGGGTCGGCAACCTTGATCGTCGCCTCCGTCCACTTGTTGACCACCGGGCGGCGGATGGAGAACCGGAAGTTGTCCGATTGGTTCATGTCGAAGACGAACACGCCGATGGGCACGGGCTTGTTGATGAAGTACTTGAACTTGACCCAGGTGTGGGTGGCGGCGCGGGCGTTGTCCCAGTAGATGCCCACGCGGATGCGGCGGGCGAAGTGCTTGTTCTTGGTGTGCCCGAGCACGGCCCGCTTGCCGGGGGGAGGGACGTTGTCGGTGACGACGTCTCCGGTCCAGTCGAACTCCTGCCCGGGCTCACCCTCGAAGTCCTGGCGGAAGAGCACCCGCGTCGGCCAGAGCTCCTCCCAGTCGTCCTGGGCGAGCGGGGCGACCTTCAGCCTCTCGCAGGCGGCGAGATGGCGCTGGCGGAGCATCTTGCGCCGCCGGGCGGTCTGGCCGGCGATCCGCACCTCCGCCGACCGCCCCAGCCGAAGCGAGTGCGTGTCCCACTTCAGCGTCTTCTGCACGATGGGGACGACCTTGGCCAGGAACTCGCCCAGATCCTCCCGCGCCGCCAGCAGCTCTTCGGGGCTGGTGGTGTAGGTCTTGAAGTCCTTGACGATCTCGTCCTTGACCTTCAGCAGCTTGCGGGCCTTGGCCAGCAGCCCGCGCCAGCGGGACGCCTGCTTCCGGCGGCGGAGGCCCTCGACGCAGTCGGCGAGGATTTGGTGGGCCTCCCATTCCTCGATGCCGTCCCGGACGGCCTCGAAGCGGAGGCAGGTGGTCGGCCCGGGGTAGAAGAGCATGCCGTCGCCGTTGGTCTGCTTGTACCCGTCGGGGCGCCACTTGACGTGGGGGAAGCGCTTGGCCGGGTCGGCGTCGAAGGCCTGCCTCCAGATGTTGTAGCAGTAGTACTCGAAGCCGGTCACCCCGTACTTCCAGGTCATCCAGAACAGCACCCGCCCGATGACGGGGGGATATTCGAGCATGACGTTGGGATAGGGGTAGCTGGGGGCGACGCAGACGTACCAGTAGAACTCCTCGCCGCGGGCCCGGGCGGCGGCGATGTCCGGGACGTCCTTCTCGTGGAAGCCGTACAACTTGTTCTTCGTCCCGATCACCGGGTCGTAGATGTCCACGTACCCGATGAGCTCCTTTCGGGGCTTGCTGCCCCCGATCATGACCATGGCCCCGGGCAGGTGGGCGTGGACGAGGTCGGCGCGGCGGTGCATCTCGTCCCACTTGTCGGTCTCGTCGCCGACGTAGACGAGGGCGTGGTCGAGGGCCTTGAGCTTCTTGACCTGCTCGTAGGCGGCCCTGAGCTGGGCGAGCTCGGGCTCGGTGCCCTTGTAGTCGCCGGAGAGGTAGATCGTGTTCATCCCTCGCCGGAGGCACCCGGGGAGGTCCTGCCGGGGGGAGAGGATCTTGCCGTACTGCTCGGTGGGGCTGAAGCGGTTCGTCAGGAGGAAGTCGTAGTACCTGGCGCGCATCGCCTCGTTCCAGTCCTTGCCGTGATACTTCTGGCAGGAGCCCTGGACGAACTGGCCCATGGTGTGGAAGTTCCACTTCTCGGGGATGGCGAAGGGCCAGACCTTCACCTCCAGGGAGAGCTTCGTGGGCTTGGCGCCGTCGGCGGTGAGGGTGATGGTGCCCTTGTAGTTTCCGCCCGGCGTGCCGGGGCGGGTGCGGACGCGGAAGTAGAACGGCGTGTGCACGTGGCGGCGGAGCGTGACCGCCCGGGCGGGGATCAGCGGGTCGGGCACCTCGTAGAGCTTGCCGCGGTAGAGCGCCTGCGTCTCCTTGTTCGCGCGGAGCTTGTACCACTCCTCGCCGAAGCACTCGACGTCGGCGGCGGGGATCTTTCCGCCGTCTGCGCCCTTCAGGGCGGTCCACTTGAAGCGAACCTTCCTCAGGTCGCCCAGCATGGGGTAGACGACCACCTGGAAGCCTTCCAACTCGTTGGCCGCCATGGACATGCGGTATTCGGTCCCATACCCCCCGCGGTAGGCGAAGCGGGTCGAGCGGTCGAGGACCTGGACCATGCCGTGGGTCATCCCCACCAGGTAGGCCTTCTCCAGCGGGGCGAACTCCAGCGTCAGCTTCGGGCGGTGCTCGGCCTTGCCCTCGAAGTCGGCCGCGGGGACGTCGATCTGCCAGGTGCTGGGGGAGGTCTTGTCGGGGCAGTCGGCGGGCACGAGCATGACGCCGCGGTTGGCGGCGGGGTCCTTGAGCCACTTCTCGGCCAGTGGCGTGACGTTGAACTCGATCCACCTCCCGCCGGCGGGCACGCCCAGCGGCAGCCAGGGGAAGTTCCCCCACCCCTCGTGGGGCGGGGCGAAGAGCTCGACGGAGTCGACGGCCCCCGCCCGGCGGCCGTTGTCGTAGTCGGTGGCCTCGTCGTAGACTTCCTCCTTGGCGACGACGCCGTGGCAGAAGATCTCGGTGAAGAAGTTGGGCGTCTTGGCGGCCGGGAGAAACACCCCCAGCCGGGCGCGGGCGAGGGTCTTCTTGGCCAAGTCGGGCGGGAGGTCAAAGTGGACGCGCAGGCGGTTCTTCGACCCGCGGAGGGGGAAGGCGCCCGGGACGGACTTCTGCCCCCGCGCCAGGTAGACGTTCGTGGTGCACCGCTTGTACCCGCCGAGGCCCTGCTGGAGGACGACCGTCTCGCCGGCCGCCGCCAGGGTCGGCAGCAGGACCGCCAACGACACCACGACCTTCCATGCCACTGCCTCGTCGATCATCGTCACGTCTCCTTGAGCGCGGGGCGTGCGCCGTCGGCCCGGGCGAATCCGCGTCGGCCGGCCGACCCGCCGCCTCCATTGTGGACCCGCGCCGAAGCGGCGGTCCCGCATAGTTAAGCACCCGCCGGCGGCGCCGACAAAGCCTTTTCCAGGTCCCGACGGGGCACCAGGCGTCGCAGCAGGTAGGGCGAGCAACGACTGCCCCTGTCGGGCAGGCGTTGCTCGCGCTGTGCCTGGACTTGCCAGGGCGCCTCGCCGCTGTATGATGGCGAGGGAAGGATGTAGGCCGGGGCAGAGCGAAGCGCCGCCCCGGCGAATCCCCACACCCGCCGGGGCGTTGCCCCGGCCTACGGGCCGCATAAGGGACGGCGCGGCTATGGAGTGCGGCGGCTTCGCCGCCGCTTTCGTTGACCGGGGACCAATCCAAAGCGGCGTCACGGCCGCCGCAGTCCATAGGCGAATCCCCACACTGGACTTGCCAGGGCGCCTCGCCGCTGTATGATGGCGAGGGAAGGATGTAGGCCGGGGCAGAGCGAAGCGCCGCCCCGGCGAATCCCCACACCCGCCGGGGCGTTGCCCCGGCCTACTTGGCAGGGCGCCTCGTCGGTGTATGATGGTGAGCGGACGACTCGCGGCGTCCGCTTGGAGACGGTCGCGCGAGGCCATCGAAAGGACCAGTCATGAAACGAACGGCGATTGCTGCGTTGGGTCTGCTGTTGGCCTGGCCGGGGGCATCCTGCAAGTCATCGGAGAAGCCGGGCGGGCAGCCCGCTGACAAGCCGGCGGGCGGGCGGAGCGCCGCCCAGACCGCGAAACGCCCGCCCGGCGGGGCCCTGCCCTTCGTGGAGGTCCCCAACCCCCGTGCCGGGCAGAACCCCACCCACCCGGAGGTGGCGCGGGACGTCCCGCAGATCGGCAAGAGCTTCCGCGACGCCCGGTTCGGCACGTTGCTGAGGCGGGTGACGAAGATCGACGGCACGCACGGCCGGCACGAATACTCTCGCTTCGACCCGTTCAACAGGGGCCAGTCCATGATCGTGCTGACCCTCGACGGGGACTGGATGGTGTATCGCACGGGCAAGACGCCCTACAACCAGAAGGGCAACCTCGTCGCGACCCTCCGCGACGTCGAGGAGCCCAGATGGGACCCCGCCGACCCCAACATCCTGTGGGGCCTGGCGGACTTCAACCTCCTCAAGATCGACGTCCGCAACGGGAAGAAGACCGTCGCCAAGGACTTCCGCAAGGACCCGAAGCTCGGCCCCATCCTCAAGGCTGAGCCCGACCTGTACCGCGTCACCACCAAGAACGAAGGCGAGGCCTCGCACGACATGCGGTACTGGGCGCTGATGCTCCAGGGCAAGAACGAGGACTACCGCCTGCGGTACCTGTTCACATGGGACCGCAAGGCCGACCGGGTCCTCGGCCTGCGCAAGCTCGAGAAGGCAGATGAGATCGACTGGGCCGGCATGAGCTGGTCCGGCAAGCACGTGCTCATCGGCGGGGACCCGGGAACCGGCCGGGTGTCGGGGCTGTGCATGGCCAGCCTGGACCTGAAGAAGGTCCACCGGCTCGCACCGGCCACCGCCCACTCCGACGTCGGAGTCGACGTCAACGGCAACGACGTCATCGTCATGCAGAACACCCGCACCGACCACGTCGACCTGATCCCCATTGACTTCAAGACCACCCCCACCGGCGAAGGCGACGACCCCTACGCCGGCACCAACCGCGTCCCCCTGATCCGCCTGTTCTACAGCGACGAATCGCCGCACGGCTTCCACGGCGGCATCCACGTTTCCTGCAACGTTCCCGGCTACGCCGTCATCTCCACCTACGCCGAGCCGGGCGTCAAGGAGCAGAACTGGCTGGACCGGGCCCTCGTCCTGATCCGCCTGGACCCAAAGCGGCCGCGAGTCTTCTACCTCGCCAAGCTCCACAACACCACCGGAGCCTACTGGGAGGAGACCCACGCCGCCATCACCCGCGACGGGGCCAAGGTCGTCTGGGCGTCCAACTGGAACCGGAACGTCGGCAAGGAGCAGGTCTTCCTGATGCAGTTGGACATGCCGAAGAACTGGAGGCAGATCCTGGCGCGCTGAGTTCCCCGGCCGGGGCCTTCGGGGCCTATTCCCTCTCCGTCGGCAGCTTCCCGCCGAAGAACTCCAGCCAGGCGTAGGCGAACTTCTCGGGCACGTGGCTGGAGGTGTGCTCGGTGGGCGCCAGCGCGGTCTCCTCGGCGTACTCGCCCTTCTTGCGCGGCTGGCGCGTCCGCGTGATGTTGATCCGCCACGGGCCCGAGAGCACCTTCTTGTCGGTCGGCAGCTTCACGTCCGACCAGGGAATCGAGATCTCCGCGTCCCACCCGCCGGCGCCCCTCTTGCTCTTGGCCAGCACCTTGGCGCCGACCTTGACGGCCGGGTTCCAGGCGTTCTTGTCGCGGCCGAAGGCCGTCCACGTCGACCCGCTGGCATTGATCACCAGGTGGTAGTAGTTCTTGGCCGTGGCCTTGGCCCCGACGCAGAGGAACACCTCCCCGCAATCGTCCTTGAAGATGCCGTCGTCGTCGTCGGTGCGCTTCTGGGTGACGATGTTGTCGGCGTCGCCGTCCACGTGATGGAAGGCGATGAAGATGCCCAGGGGGGAGGTGTAGATCTTCGCCGCCGAGGCGTGCTTCGGCTCGGTGGGGTCGCCGTCGAGCAGGTGGAACCGCAGCGTCCGGGGGTTCTTCCACACCGGCTCGCCCAGGTAGCCGTCGATCGACGAGGGCCGCCGACCGTCGTGGAGGACCCGGATGGCCGGGAGGCCCTTGTGCTTCGCCCCGCCCCACACCATGTCCAGATCCGTCACGCGGGCGCTCTTGACCTTCACGAGCACCTCGAGGTGGACCTCGTGAAGCTTCTTCAGCGTCAGGTAGTTCCGCAGCGTGTAGCCGCTGTTGGTCAGGGCCTTGTCGCTGAAGTCGCGCTGATACGCCTTGGGGTAGGAGGGGTGAAGGTTGTCGCCAAGCAGCGTCTTGGCGAAGTTATTCGGCCGGCGGGCCATGATTTCCTTGTAGAAGTCGATCAGCGGGACCTTCATCTCCTTGGCGAGCCCGCGGACGGCAGTGACGAACGACTCCACGTGCTTCGTGCGGGCGGCGTTGCCGGCCTGATTGCCCACCGGCGGAATCGTGTACAGGATCGGGATGGTCCCGTTGTCCAGGCACTTCTGAACGACGGCGCGCATGTTCTCGGTGTACTTGGGCGGCTTGGGGCCGGCGTTGGTGTCGTTGGTGCCCCACATGATCAGGGCGACCTCCGGGTTCATCCGCTTCAGCCAGCGGTCCATGTTCTTCGCGCCCCAGTCGCTGGTCGTGGAGCCGTTGTTGCCCCAGTCGGCGCCCTTCCACGCCTCCCAGCAGCGCCCGGCGACGTGCTTGCCCAGCCAGGCGTGGGCGGGCTTGAGGTCGGGGGGGAGATTCCTGATCTCGCCCCGCAGCGGGGCGAAGAACGCCATCGTGATGGTGATGCTGTCGCCGTACTGGGCGACCGTGCCCGCCTGCCCGGTGAACTTCGCGTGGACCTTCTTCATCGGCTCGACCCACTCGCCCGCCGCCAGCGCCCACGCCGACGCCGCCAGCACGACCGTCATTCCCGTCATCTTTTTCATGGCCTCTTCTCCCTGGCGGGTTCCCGGACCCTTGCCGTCCTGTGTTTATCCCTTGCCCCGCCGCTTGTCCAGTCTCGTCGCCCCGGCCAGGCCATTAAACCCCCGGCGTCCGCGCCCGTACCGGCCTGGTGTCACCTGCCTGCCTGCGGCAGGCAGGTGGCGCCCGAGATGGCGACCCTCCAGGATATATCGCGAACTGGCCCGGCCGGCGGCGCCCTTTCAGCAGGGCCCTTCGCGCCTCGGGCCTGGTGCTGTAGAATACCTGGCGCAGCGCCCGGGAGACCGCCGCCATGCCGCCCGGAAAAGGCCGCCGACCGCCGGCAAGCTGGGAGAAGCTGCCTGACGAGCAGCTTCTGCAAACCCGCGTGCGCGACCTCGGGCTGCGGATCGAGGGCTCCCCCCTGGCCCCCCTCATCCAGAAGCTCTACGCCGAGCTGGACGGGCGCGGGATCGGCTTCCACCCGCCCTGCTACCTCGCCGACGAGTGGTTCTGCCCGGACAAGGTCCCCGTCATCGGCATCGGGTTCTACCTCGCCCACCCGCGCCTCAGGCAGCTCGAAAAGAGAATGATGCTCGACGTCGAGGGCGGCACCGAGTCGGCCTGCATGAAGCTCCTCCGCCACGAGGCCGGGCACGCACTCAACTACGCATACCGCCTCTATCGCAGGACACGATGGCGGACCCTCTTCGGGCCCTTCTCCGCCAAGTACTCCGACGGGTACAACCCCAGGCCCTACTCCAAGCGATACGTCAACCACCTCCGCGACAACTACGCCCAGGCCCACCCCGACGAGGACTTCGCCGAGACCTTCGCCGTCTGGCTGGCGACGGGCGAGGCGTGGCGGCAGAAGTACCGCGGCTGGCCGGCCATCCGGAAGCTCCAGTACGTCGACCACGTGATGGCTCGGGTCGGCCCGGCGCCCCCCCCGGTCACGGCCGCCCAGACGCCGTACTCGGCCGCCCGAATGACCTCCACGCTGGCCACCTACTACCAGCGAAAGCGCCGGTACAAGGGCGACGACTTCCCGGGGTTTTACGATCCGGGCCTCCAGCGGCTCTTCGCCGCCCGGGCGGGCCGCGAGGGCGCCGAGAAGGCGTCGGCCTTTCTCCGCCGGTGGCGAAGGCAGATCATCCACAGCGTCGCCACCTGGACCGGCGAGCGCAAGATCGACATCGACAGGCTGCTGCGCCAGCTCATCCGGCGCTGCGAGGCCCTCGACCTCTGCGTCGCCGCCGGCGAGCCGGAAATGGCCTACGAGCTGGGCGCCTTCGTCGCCGCCGTCATGAACAACATCCACAGGTTCCTGGAGGACGCCAAGGCCAAATGAAGCGGCGCCTCGACGTCACCGTCATGATGGACGAGGGGTGCGTCCCCCCCGACGACCCCGACTTCTCCTCCCGGGACCCCGGCCCATCCACCGAACGCCACGTCGTCAACGCCCTGCGCGATCTGGGCCACGGCGTGCGCATCCTCCCCGTCGGCCACCAGCTCGATCCCATCCTTTACGAGCTCGCCGAGAATCCCCCCGCCCTCATCTTCAACCTCACCGAGCAGTTCGCCAACGACCGACGCATGGACAAGAACCTGGTGGGCCTGCTGGACCTGATGCGCCTGCGC
>CAZNSB010000088.1:0-13343 GCA_964575155.1 uncultured Planctomycetaceae bacterium
GCGGCACCGTGCTGTTCGTCGGGCAGCTTCCCTCTCGAATCGACGGGCGCGAAAGCGACCAGCTCGCCGAGCTCATTGAGCCCGCCGCCCGCTGCGGGCCCGAGCCCGACGTCGTCGCCGCCACCATCGAGGACCTGCTCCCCCGCCGCCTCTCCGTCACCGCCGCCGGCGCCGAGGCCGGGTGTGTCTGGACCATGCTCCGCCGGGTCAAGGGCGGCCGGCTGCTGTTTCTCCAGTCCTGCGACCGCTCGGAAGCACATGACGTCCGCGTCTCCGTCCAGGGCCGACGACCCGTCGTCGCCTGGGACACCGCCACCGGGCAGCGCCGCCGGATCGAGTCGGAGAAGGTCGGCGACCGCGTCGAGTTCGACCTGCGGCTTCCGGCGACGGGCTCGGTGCTGATCAGCCTGGGGGTGCGCGTCGCGGACGCCCGCCCCGCCGCCCCGCCGCCGAGCGTCGCCTCCGCGAACGAGGCCCCGGGGCCCTGGAAGATCGAGCTGCTCGAACCCAACTCCTTCCCGCTGGACTACTGCCGCTTCCGCATTGGCCAGCGCGAGCCCTCCGAGGCCGTCCCCGTCCTCTACGCCGACGAGAAAATCCGCGCCCACTTCGGCCTGGGCCCCCGAAGCAGCGGAGGCTGCCAGCCGTGGTACCTCGCCGAGACCGGGCGCGCCGACCGCGCCAAGCGAGGCCGCTGCGAAATGGCCTTCTACTTCCACGTCACCGACGTGCCCGGCGATCTGCAGGTCGCCATCGAGCGCCCGGGGGACTTCGAAATCCTCCTCAACGGCCAGGCGGTTGCCTCCCGGCCGACCGGATGGTGGGTGGACGAGGACATCCAGACCGTGGACCTGGCCGGGGGCGTCCGTGCCGGCGACAACCTGCTGCTGCTGCGGTTCGACTACTCCTCCGACATGGAGCTGGAGGACCTGCACCTGGTCGGGGCCTTCGGCGTCCGCCAGAGACACGACCGCCGCGCCCCCGACGGGTACACGCTGGTCGACCCGCCGGTCGAGCTGAACGCCGGAAGCTGGGTCGGGCAGGGGCTGGACTTCTACGGGGGGGCGGTCAAGTACCGCCTGCCCGTGCCCGAGCCGGTCCGTCGCGAAATCGCCGCCGGCAAGCGCGTCCGCCTGGACCTGCCGAACGTCCGCTGCACCTGCGCCGCCGTCCACGTCGGCGGGAAGACCACCGTGCTCCCCTGGGCGCCCATGACCGCCGACGTCACCGAGGCCCTCGCCGCCGGGGCCGACCACCTCGACGTCGAGGTCATCGGCGGAAGGCACAACATCCTCGGGCCCCTCCACGTGCCCTGGGGGCCCTGGACGGGCCCGGGAGAGTTCGACCCGCACAACGACAAATGGACATACGAATACCAGCTCAACGACCACGGCCTGATGGCCCCCCCGGCCTTCGAGGTCCTGGAGTGACCGCCCGCGCCGGAATGGCTTCCGCGGCCGGGACACATGTACACTTTCGCACGCGACGATAGGAGTGATCCGTTCCTGATTGGTGATGCGCCAAGTTTGAATCCATGGGTGCCACGGCTGCGTTGTGTGCAGCCGTGCCGGGCTCCGGGGCACGCACGGCTGCAAAAGGCGCAGCCGTGGCACCCCAAAGTTCAATCTTGACAACGTACTGGCGGGGGCGCACGGACACGCCATGATGAAATACATTGAGTTTCGCTCCGGGCCGAACACGCTCCGCGGGATGCTCCACGTGCCCGCCGGCGACGGGCCGTTCCCGTCCGTGATGTTCTGCCACGGCTTCACCGGCCATCGCATCGAGGCCCACTTCCTCTTCGTGACCATCGCCCGTCGGCTGGCGGGGGCGGGCGTCGCTGCGCTGCGGTTCGACTTCGCCGGCAGCGGGGAGAGCGACGGGGCGTTCGCCGACATGACCATGTCCGGAGAGGTCGACGACGCCGAGAAGGCCCTGGACTTCCTCGGCGCCCGGCCCGAGGTCGACCCCGCCCGCGTCGGCGCCGTCGGGCTCAGCCTCGGCGGCGGCGTCGCCGCCCTGCTGGCCGGAAGACGACCCGGAGACCTCCGCGCCCTCGCCCTGCTCTCCGCCGTCGCCGAGCCGGGGAGGATCCTCTCCTTCGTACGAACCGGGAAGTTCGAGACCCAGCTCGCCGAGAGGGACTACATCGACTGGGACGGCCTCATGGTCCGTCGCCCGTTCCTCCAGGACATGGAGAGGCTCCACCCGGCCGAGGCCGTCGCCTCGTTCTCCCGGCCGGTGCTCATTATCCACGGCGGCGAGGACGCCACCGTCCCGCCCAGCGAGGCCCGCACCTACCACCAGGCCTGCCAGGCCGCCGGCATCCCGGTTCAGCTTCAGACCATCGGCGGCGCCGATCACACCTACAACAACCTCGAGCACACCGAGCGCGTCTGCAACCTCCTGACGGCCTTCTTCTGTTCAGCGCTGTGAGCAAGGGATCACGCCGCAGGCTCAAGCCCCCCGCGGAAGCGGGGGGTTGCCCTGATTAGTAAAAGGTTTCACCCGTCGGTTCGCCGTGTTTCACTTGTCCAAGTCCTTCTAGGAAAAAGTCTTGCGAGAAGTCGCACGCCCGGGTGATTGGTAAAAAATCCGGGGCGAAAAACGTCGTAAGTCCTTGTGAACAAAGGATCGGTCGGGTAGACGTTTTACCCTCCCCCGGCCGGCCGCCTTCTCCGCGTTACACCCGATGCACTTGTCAATCCCCCCCCGCGCCGGCCCGGCCGGGCGCGAGAACACCGCGCCTCCACCCCTTAATGTAGTGCCGTCAATCGCGCCCGCCCCCGGCCCGGAGGGCCGGGGCTGAACGCCTCGCTCCGCTCGGCGCAAAGGCCCGTCAACGGGCCTTGTGGGCTGCCCGCCCCCGGGTGCACCGCGGATGGGGTCAGGTCTTGATTAGTGATTAGCGGGCCGGCCGGGGGCTGGCAGGAGAACGCAGGGTAAGCAGGGCGGCTCCGTGCAAGGCGCGTTGAGCGGCTGGGGTCTTGGCGCGAGGGAGGAGGTTGGCCTCGGGAGGCCGGCGCGAGCAACGCCTGCCTGCCTGACGCAGGCAGGCAGACGTTGCTCGCCCTACCTTCTGCACAAGACGCAGCGGTGGCACCAGGGTGGGCGGGAAGCTATAATCGCCGGCGGCTTGTCGAGGGCGGGTGACGCCATGAGGGAGACTCCAGCAGCCGGGCCGCCGCCGGGCGGCGAGGCCTTGGTCGCCGAAGCGCCGGTCATCCCCTGGGAGCGGCGGAGGCAGATCGGGCGGATCGCCGCCTACTGGAAGACGGTGTTCCTGGTGCTTCGGCGGAACGGCCGGCTGGGGGCGCACCTGGCCGGGCGGGTCAATTATCGCGACGCACAGAAGTTCCGCTGGCTGACCATCGCGCACGCCCTGGCGCTGCCGGTGGCCGGCGCGCTGGTGGTGTTGTGCTGCGCCGTAGCGGGCGCGGACGTGAAGCCGCAAACTCTCGCCCTGCCGCTGGGGTCGGGGCTGATGTGGCTGTGCCTGCCGCTGATGACCGGCGTGGTGAGCTGGTTCTTCTGCCCGGGCGGCTGCGACACGGAGCGTCAGAACCGCTCGATCGCCCTGAGCTACTACACCTGCGCCCCGCTGGCGCTGTGGGTCTTTGCCCTGGTGCCGCTGGCGGTGCTGGCGCCGCTGGTGGACCTCCTCCGCCACGGCCGGGTGCCGCTGCTGATCTTCGCGGCCTTCCACAGTCTCATCGACTTCTGGTGGTTCGAGCTGGTGCTGTTCGCGTCGCATCACGTGGGGGGGCGGCGCTTCAACGGGGTGCTGGCGACGGCCTTCGCCCTGCCGGCGGCGTGGTTCGCGGTCAACGCGATGGTGCTGGGGGTGCTTCCGGTGGGGGCGGCGACGCTGGTGCTGATGTTGGCGTCGCTGGGGCCGTAGCCGGGGGCGGGATTTCCCAAGGCAGCACGGCATCGGGCTGGGTGGTGGGGTCCCGCCAGTCGCACGGCTGCCGGGGGCGGTCGCCGTCGAGGAAGAACACCCGGTCGGGCGCGTCGCGGTCGGCCAGGCCGTCGTCGTCGGCGTCGAACCTGCCGCCGTCGTCCTTTCCGTCCGGGCCGATGGAGTACAGCAGCGCGGGCCTGGCGGCGGGGAGGTAGCTCAGCGGGCGGGCGCGGTCGGCGAAGGGGTCTGCCGGGACGGCGGGGAGGTACTTGGGGACCAGCTCGGCGAGCCCTTCCGGCCGCCGGCCGCGGTCGATCTGGAACAGGCGGATGGCGACGGCTGCGGCGGCCATCCGCCGCGACGCCATCGCCTCAAAGTGCAGCGTGAAGACCCGTTCGAGGCACGGCATGAGCATGAGGCTGAGCATGCGGCCGAGGCGTTTGAGGGGCGAGGTGGGCACGCGGAAGTCAGGCAGCATGGCGGCGGCGGCGGGGTGGGTGGGTCTCCTGGCCGCCTCGACGTAGGCCGTCATGCGGCGGAGGATGCGGGCCTCGTCGAGCTTCCACATCGGCCCGGAGGCCAGGTTCATCAGCAGCCTGGGGCCGGTGGGCATGGGCCGGCCCCCCAGACCGATCTCGCCGCGGCGGAAGCGCTCGAAGGTGTCGTATCCGGCGGCCCGCTCGGCGAGGAAGGCGTTTCTCAGGCCTTTTCGGCGGGCGGTCTCGTCGAGGAGGTCGGCCGCCAGCGCCCGGAGTGCCTCGGCGGCGCCGGCGCCGAGGGTGGGGGCGAGGGCCTCGATCGCTGCGGTCACGGTGGCGTCGACGCCCAGGCCCACCAGGTGGGCCAGCAGGAGGGGCGTCGCGTCGAGCGACCGCCCCATCGCCAGGGCGTCGCGGAGGGCCTCGACGGCCTCGGGGTCGTCGCCGGCGTCGTGGGCGGCGGCCGCGGCCAGGCACAGCAGCCGCGTGAGCTTCCGGTAGGCGCCGAGTTGCGGCAGCTTGACCTCCAGCGCCGGGCCGGTGAAGTCGATCTTCCAGTCGGAGCCCTTGCGGCCGCGGGCGGCGCGGCAGAGGGCCAGGGCATCCCTGGACAGGGCGAGGATCTCCTCGAGGTCCTTGCGATGCTGGCGGCGGAAGTCGTCGTGGGTCAACATCGGCTCGATCATGCTCTCCAGGCGCCTCAAGTCGCGGGCTTGCTCGGCCGTCATCCCCGCCGGCAGCCGGACCGGCCGGCCGGAGAGGACTGCCTCGATGCTTCGCTCGTCCTTTCGCTTCAGCAGGGGGATGGCAACGGCTTGCTTGTACAGCTCGGCGGCGTTGTCGGCGTCGGGGATCGGGGGGGGCGCGAGGTCCTTCCAGGCCAGCGGCTCGCCGCGGGCGCGGATGATGTCGATCTGCTCGCGGAGCACGCGGTCGGCGTGGGCGCCCCACCAGATGCGGGCGGCGCCCGCCAGGGCCAGAAAGATCGCCACGAGGGCCCCCAGACGCTTCCTCCACCACCAGCGCTTCGGAATGGGTCTGACCCCGTCGCTCACGGCGGGATTATCGCAAACCCCCGGCCGTCGTGCCACGGTCAAGGCCCGGTCTGCCGGGCCTTGACCGTGCAGCTTCCCCGGGCCGGCACGGTCAGGGGCGCGACTGGCGACTGGCGACTGGCGACTGGCGACTGGCGACTGGCGACTGGCGACCGGCGACCGGCGACTGGCGACCGGCGACTGGCGACCGGCGACCGGCGACCGGCGACCGGCGACTGGCGACCGGTGACTTTGGCAACACCCCGCGGCTACCCGCCGCGGGCGATGTTCCGCAGGGCCTCGGCGGCGGCGTCGCGGAGGGCCTCGTCGGTATCGTCGGCGAGGGCCTTGAGGGCGTCGGCGGCGGGCCTGGCGGGAGGGCCGATCCGGCCCAGCGCCCAGACCGACCAGTATCGGACGTCGTCGTTGCCGTCGCTGAGGCGTCTGATCAGCCCGCCCACGGCGGGGCCCCCGGCGGCGCCCATCTTCCCCAATGCCCACGCGGACCAGCGGCGCACTTGGGCGTCTCTGTCATTCAGGGCGCGGGTGAGGGGCTTGACGGCCGCCTTTGCCTCCGGGCCGATCTTGCCGAGGGCGTAGGCGGCCCGGTGGCGGACGAAGCCGCTGGGGTCGGCGAGGCACTTGACGTATCCGCCGATGGCGGCGGCCGGTCCGATCTTCTCCAGGGCGGTGGCCACCTGGGGGCGGACCAGGCCGTGGCGCGACGCCCGCAGCAGGGCGGGCACGGCGGCCTTGGCCGGCGGGCCGATCTTTCCCAGGGCGTGGGCGGCGAACTGGCGGATGACGACGTCCTGATCCTCCAGGGCCCGGATGAGGGCGGCGACGGCGGTGCGGGCGGCGTGCGGGGGGCCTTTGCGAAGGGCCGCCCCCATGCCGGCCAGGGCCTTGACCGCCCGCCGGCGGACCTCGGGGTCTTCGTCCTTCAGGGCCGCCGCCAGTTGGGCGACCGCCTCGACGCCGACGTTCTCCAGGGCCGCCCCCGCCTGATCTCCCACCGGGGCCTCCTCGTCCTTCATGGCTTCGAGGAGCGCGGCGGCGACGCGGTCGGCCCGGGCGGCGCCGGCGGGGGCCGACCGAAGGGCCGGGCCGAGCTTGCCCAGCGCGTAGGCGGCGAGCTGGCGGACGGAGACGTTCTCGTCCTTGAGGGCGGCGAGGAGGCCGTCCACGGCCGGGGCGCCCACCTGGCCGAGGGCGTCGGCGGCCTGGCGGCGGACGGCGTCGTCGGGGTCGGTCAGGAGGGCGATGAGGTCGCCGACGGCGGCGCCGGCGGGCGGGCCGATCCTCCCCAGCGCGGCGGCGGCGTGCTGCCGGACGGAGGGCTCCGCGTCCTTCAGGGCCGGAAGGACCACGCCGACGGCCGCGGGGCCGATTCGCCCGAGGGCCTCGGCGGCCTGGTCGCGGACGCCGCCGGCGGGGTCCTTCAGCGCCGCGGCCAGCGCGCCCGCCGCCGCCTTCGCCGCGGCGCCGATGTTCCCGAGGGCCTCAGCGGCGGCCCGTCGCAGGGGCGGCCGGGGCGCCTGGAGGGCGTGGATGAGGGCGGCGACGGCGGCGTCGGCCGCCGCCGGCGGGGCGCCCGCGACCGCCGGGCCGATCCGGCCGAGGGAAAACGCCGCGTACTGGCGCACGGCGTCCTCCCTCGCCCGCAGGGCCCCGACGAGCGGCTCCACGGCCGGCGGCCCGATGGCCGCCAACGCCAGGGCCGCCTGCCGGCGGACCTGGTCGTATTCGTCCCGCAGGGCGGCGACGAGGGCGTCGGCGGCCGCCTCGGCGCCGGGGCCGATCCGGCCGAGGGCCTCGGCCGCCCGATGGCGGGCGGCGGCGGCGGGGGAGCGGAGGGCGCGGATGAGGGCGCCGACGGCGGGCGTGGCCGGCGGGCCGATCCGCCCGAGGGCGTAGGCGGCACATTGGAGGGTGAAGGCGTCTTCGGTGTCCAGGGCGCGGGTCAGGGCGGCGACGGCGGGCGTGCCGATCCGCCCGAGGGCCCCGGCGGCCCGGAAGGGCACGCCCTCGTGGCGGTCGTCGAACAGGCGGATCAGCGCGGGCACGGCGTCGGCCGCCGCCGGCCCGATCGCCCCCAGGGCCGTGGCCGCCTCGCCGCGGACCGGGCCCGCGCCGTCGGTGAGGGCGCCGGTCAGGGCCTCGGCCGCCGGTGCGGCCTTCGGCCCCAGCTTGCCCAGCTCGATGGCGGCCGCCTCCCGGTCGGGCCAGCGGGCGGACTGGAGCTGCCCGATCAGCTCGCGGAGCCTCTGGGCCTCGGGCGGGGACACCGCGGGCGGCTGTTCGGCTTGCTTCCGGCAGCCGCCGGAAGCCAGCACCAGGCCGGACCACAGCCCCATCAGCAGGAATCGCCTTCTCATCGTCGTCTCACCGCGGGCCCGCCCGGTCATGGAGATGTGGCGGGTGGCACGGCTTGCTTGCCAAGCCGTGTTCCCACATCGAGCGACACTGGTTGCGAGCAACCAGTGCCACCCGAGAGATCGGGTTCTGAAACAGCTTCTCAGTTCTTGAACGGGTCCTTTCCCGTGGCAAGGGCCTTCATGATCTCCTTGGCCCGCTGGTCGGTGATCTTCCGGCCTTTTTTCATGATGTCGTCGGCCGGCCGGGACATCCATGTGTACCCGCCCTGATAGTCAACGTAGGCCATTCCGGACAGCGCCCTGTTTGCCGTGAAGTTGAAGGTGACGCGGGCGAGCGTCTTCTGCACCAGGTAGTACACGTATCCTATTTTGGGGCTCGGGCGTGGCCTCGGGGTCGGCCTGGGGCGTGGCCTGGGGGTGGGCCTGGGGCGGGGTCTGGGTCGCGGCTTGGGGACGGGCAGCCTGGAAAGGTAGGGGGCGATGACCTGCCGCCGCTCGGGTTCGGAGGACGCCACCAGTTCCAGAAGCACGCGGACGAAGGGATCCACGCGGTCGTGATAGGCTTCGAGCAGCAGGCTGCGAAGGACGCAGCCGATGATCTCCTGGTGAGGGTCCTTCCGCGACGCGCCGGCAGCCTGCGGGTGGTAGGAGGCGGCAGGATGGCGGTAGTAACGGGCATACGCGCCCCTCGCCTCGGCCAGGGCGATCGCCTGGCCGCCTCCCCACTTGGCGATCAGGTCGAAGCTCGCCTCGAGGTCACACGGCTGGCCGGCGTAGGTCTGGGATATCGCCGCCTTGCGGTATCCCTCGGAAACCTTGACGCAGAGGAACGAGAACCCCCTCTTGGCCGAGCTGGTCACGAGGTGCTTGATCTTGTCCATCGTCTCGGCGTGCGGCGGGGCGTCGCCGACCAGGACGATGATCTTCCTGCTGCCCCTGGCCGACAACCACTTCTGTTTCTTCAGCGCCACCCACAGGGCTTCATAGACGGCCTCGGGGGTGTCTCCCCCCCCCCGCGCCTGGGCGTTGAGGATCGCCTTCGTCAGCCGGTCCGCGTCGCTCATCATGGGCGTCATCTTGACGACGTAGTCCCGCCACGATCCCCGGCGATCCGTTCCGGCGGCGTCGGGGGAGAGGACGACGAGCTGGTCCTCCTTCCGCAGGTGCGGGGCGTAATCACGGTACAAGGTTACGGCCATTCGCGGCTTGCTGCTGACGAGCTTCAGCGCCCGCATCATCCGGGCCAGGTCGGTCTTGATCCAGTGGATCGTCATCTGCATCGAGCCGGTGCTGTCCAGCACGAAGTTGATGTCGAACGGGGCCATCCGGAACTCCGGGATCTCCAGCTCCTTTCGCCACTTCGGGTCTTTCGGATCGGTGAGCCTGCGCGCCCGGGGGATGAGCCTCGACCTGCCCATGTACGGGGCGGGCTCGGTGGCCGAGAGGCCCTCGATCCCCGACTGCCTGAGCCACTTGACCCATGCTCCTCGAACCCGTTTCCATGCGGCTTCGGAGCCCTCCCGGCTGTAGGTCACCCACCGTTTTCCCTTGTACACCGATTCCTTCTGCGTGCTCCGTCTCTCCAGCTCAGAACCTTGGGGGACGGGCGCCTTCAGGCCCGAAAGGAGAAACTCCGCCCGGTACGCGTTGTCGATGTCGTTCATCTCATGGACCAGGCTGTTGATCAGCTCGCGGCTTCTCCATGCCGCGACCACCTCGCGCATCGCCCCAAGCAGCTCCTGATCGGCGACGGAAAGGAGGTTGGCGTTTTCGAAAACGGCCAGGAAGGCGGCGCGCCGATCCGGGGTCGGGCTGCACGAGCCAAGGGCGCGCACGAGGCCGACCCGCAAATCCCCCCGAAAGCAGTTCTTCCTGGCCAGCGCGCCGCCCGCCGCAATCCACCTCTCTCGCTGGTCTTTCGCAAGGGACGGGTTCCGCGCGTGAACCGCCTCCCAGGCAAACACTCGCACGTGATCGTTTCTGTCTTTTTTCGCCACCGAGATGAGCCGGTCGGCAATTCGGGGGTCGTCGATTCGCGACAGGCTGATGACGGCCATCGTGCGGGTAATCCAGTCCCTGCTCTCAAGGTGCTTGCCGAACGTCTCCAGGAAGAACTTGATCAGCTTCTCCGCCAGGGCCTTGTCGCGAGCGGACAGCCTGACCGGCGCCTCGGCCGGTCGGGTGGCGGGCTCCTTCTTGACCTCAACGGGTTTCCTCGGAGGTTCGACCGGCCTGGTCGCGGGTCGGCTGGCGGGCCGGCGCTCCTTCCAGAAGGGGTCTTTGGCCGCCGCCTCCCTGGCCCCCGTCGCGAAGGGGTCTTCCTCGGACGCGCTGTCTGTCCTGGCGGGGGATGCGGGCGTGCCGGGCTGACTGGCGGCGGGCGAGCGATCTTCGGCAGAGACCGCGGTCATCAGCGTCAGGCATGTCCCCACGGCGATACAGAAGCCAATGCATCTCATCTGAAAGCTCCTTACCCGCCGCTTCCCATGTTCGCCTTCACCCCACGGCGGTCGTGGGCCCTCGCAAGGATCCCCGTCGCTTGGGCCAGCGCGCCACGCAAGGCCTGGATCGGCCCTTTGGGCGTCCTGTAAGCCTCCCGCCCTCCCGAGAGTCCCGCTCGTCAGCCATGCTCTGCGGATACTACCGCGGCGCCCCCTGCGTGTCAACAGGACCGGCATGCCGTCCGAGCCACGGCCCACAACGCAACCGGCCCGGAATCTCCAATCGACAATCGGCAATCGAGGGTCGAAAATGCCCCCATGCGACGGAAGGGCAGACGCCTGGGCAGGTGGATCATCCTGGCCGCCGCCGTCGCCGTGGCGGGCTTGGCGGGGGGGGGCTGGTGGTACACCCACACGCCCGGATACAAGGCCCGCCGGCTCCTGGCCGAGCTCGCCGGCGACCCGCCGACCCCCCCGCGGCGCTGGCTGATGAGGCTGGGGCTGCTGAAGCGGCGTCCGCGTCGCCCGGCCGGCGAGATCGTCAGGGACCTGGTGGCCCTCGGGGAGCCTGCGGTCCCCCCGCTGCTGGGGGCCCTGGCGGACGGCGACGACGATGCCCGCCGATGGGCCGCCTGGGCCCTGCTGGAGATCGGCCCGGAGGATCCCCGGACCGTCGGCGCGCTCATCGCCGCGCTGACCGACGCCGATGGCTCGGTGCGGTCGTGTGCGGCGGGGGCGCTGGGGAAGATGGGCCCGGCCGCGGCCGGGGCCGTCGGCCCGCTCATCCAGGCCCTCAACGACGACGAGCCGGTCATGCAGATCCACGCCGCCCAGGCCCTGGGGGCGATCGCGCCGGCGCTTCCGCCGGGCTCTCCGCCGGCCGCGGCCGCCGCCGCCGCCCTCCTGGCCAGGCTCCGCGAGGAGCCCTGCGGCGTCTGGCCGTGGGCGGCGGCCAGCCTGGCGGCGATCGACCCGCCCGCGGCGGTGACCCGCGCCGTGCCCATCCTCCTGGCGCACCTGGGGCGCGAGCTGCCGTGGGCGCCGGAGTCTCGGCGTGTGGCGGCGGACGCCCTCGGCCGGCTGGGGGCGGCGCTCCGCGCGGGCGGCGCGGGCGCGCCGGGGGCCGTCAAGCGGGTCGAGGAGGCGCTTTCGCGGGTGGCGGGCGAGGCCGAGGCCCCCGATCTCCGCGACGCGGCCGCCGAGGCCCTGAGGCGGATCCGGAGCGACGGGAGGTAGCGTTGTCGGGGCCGAGGCCCCCACGCAGCGCAGTGCGCGGGCCTGGGGCGAGACGATGGGCCGCGAGCGAGGATCGGCATCGGGAACGGTCAGTCGGCGGGCAGTTGGTCGATCTTGGCCGCCAGGATGAAGTCGCTCTCGTGCAGCCCCTTGATCTTGTGCGTCCAGATGTCGATGGTCACCTTTCCCCACGTCAGGTGGATCAGCGGGTGGTGGCCCTGCTCCTCGGCCAGCGCCCCCACGCGGTTGACGAACGCCAGCGCCCGGGCGAAGTCGCCGAACCTGAACGTCCGCGTGACGTGGTGGGCGTCCACCACCTCCCACCCGGGAAGCTGCCCCGCCAGCTCGGCCAGCTCTTCGCCTGCCAGCGGGGGCACGCCCCCCCGGCAGGGGAGGCATTTCCTGTCGGCCAGGCTGCATTGCATCGGTCGTCTCCTGCCTGCCGGGCGGGCCCGGTCGGCCTTTTCCGGCTCGCCTCATTATAGCCGCTGCCGGCCGGCGGAGAGAAACTCAGGCAAACCGCCACGGAGGGCGCACATGGCGATACAATGCAGCGCAGGAGCGACGGCGCCCGGCGCCGCGACGGCACCAGCGAACAGAGGCGACGCGATGGCCGTGAAACGCTTGAGAGTCCGCGCCCGCCCGGAGATGCAGGCCCCCCGGCTGATCCTGGGCTTTTCCGGGTGGATGGACGGCGGCGGGGTGTCCACCGGCACGGTCGAGACGCTCGTCCGCAAGCTCCGCGCCCGCCCCCTGGCCGAGATCGACTCGGAGGACTTCTACATCGTCAGCTTCCCCGGCTCCATGAAGGTCTCCTCGCTCTTCCGCCCGCACACCAAGATCGAGGAAGGCCTGATCACCGCCTACCAGGGCCCGGCCAATACCTTCTATTATAGCCGCCCCCACAGCCTCATCCTCTTCCTCGGGCGAGAGCCCAACCTCAAGTGGTCCGAGTACGCCGAGTGCGTCTTCGCCGTCGTCTCCCAGTTCGACGTGGGCACGATCTACTTCGTCGGCAGCGTCGCCGGGCTCGTGCCGCACACCCGCGAGCCCCGGCTGTTCAGCTCCGTCTCCGACGAGGGCCTCAAGCCCGTGCTGGAGAAGTGCCGCGTCCGCTTCAGCAACTACGAGGGCCCCGCCAGCATCTCGACGTACCTGACCCGGCTGGCGTCGGAGCGGTCGGTCCCCATGGTCAACCTGGTCGCGGAGGTCCCCGCCTACGTCCAGGGGCGGAACCACCGCTGCATCGAGTCGGTCGCCCGCTGGCTGGCCGGGACCCTCAACCTCCAGGTCAACCTCGACGACCTCCGCGCCCTCGGCGACGTCCTCGAAGCCAGGCTCAACGAGGCCGTCGCCAAGGCCCCCGAGCTCCAGGAGCGCGTCCGCAAGCTCGAAGCCGACTATGACAACGAGGTCTTCGACACCCAGATGGGCGACCTGAAGGACTGGCTCGAAGACCAGGGCATCCGCCTGGACTAGCCGCTCCTGCGCAAGAAGGTAGAACGTAGGGCGAGCAACGCCTGCCTGCCTGCCTCAGGCAGGCAGGAGTTGCTCGCGCCGACCCCGCAGGCCGGCGGGACGCCCCGACGATTGGGTGCTGCGGGACGGAGTTGCCGCCCGGGCCGGCGGGCGATAGGATGGGCCCGATGGCAGGAGCGGCAGGGACAGGCGATACGGCCAATCTCTGGGGCAGGGCGGACTATGGCCCAACACGGAGTCATTCAGAACCCGATCATAAACTCCCCGTTCCAGGAGCCGAGGCGGCACTTTCGGTTCGACGACGATGGGATCACCGACGAGAACCTCATCGTCCAGGTCACCGGCGCCAGCGACAAGGACAAGGCCGCCAAGGTCGCCACCGCCCGCAACCT
>CAZNSB010000089.1:0-13237 GCA_964575155.1 uncultured Planctomycetaceae bacterium
CGGCCAGGGCGTCGTAGCGGGCATCGCCGGTGTTGTTGCTCAACGGCGCAGCGCAGATCGTTCTCGGCGCGGGTCTTTCCGCCGGTTGATCCCGGCGGGCCGGTTGGGTTGTTCCCTCGCCCCGGTAGTACCCTGCCGCGGCCCTGCGGCATTTCGGGCACAGCCAGTAGCTGCACCGATGGGCAATGCCGACGCCTTCCCAGACGGTCGCGGGGCATCCGTACGTCCAGCACTGATGATCTTTGACGGCCGCAATCGCCAGGGCGCCGACAATCAGCTTGCCGTATTGCGGGGCGCTGACCGTTTCGGCCGCCTGTCCCGTCCCGCGCGACACGGGCTCGTCCCGGCGATAGCGGCCCGGCATTCGGGCCGTAGTGATCACGATGATGGGGCACCTGACGTCCGCCGGGACGTCCTCGTCGCCGGGGATCCACATCTGCCAGGGATGCCGCGTTCGGGGCTCCCAGGTCTTGTCATGGGTGAAGACGCAAATGGCACCCGGCACCTCGCCGTCGACGCGCAGGGTCTTAGCATGGTGCATCAGCGCCTCGGTGAGGCACCACCCGCTCTTGGAGCGTTTCACGTCCGGCAGGGGCAGCTCCTCGGAGATTTCCGGCACCAGGCCGATGCTCATGCGGATGCACTTTCCGACGGCCTGGAGCTTTCCCTGCCCTGCGCCCGGGCCCATCGGCACCAGGAGGACCTTCCGCCGGGTCCCGGCCGCGGGCCCGGCCGGGCCGGCGACGATCGCCGGCCGGTACGGCCGGCCGCGGGGCCAATCCGCCCGCCCCCCTTGCAGCGCCCTGCGGCAGTCCCCGCACGGGAACGCGTCCTTCTGCCAGATGTCGCCGGAATAGGCGCTCAGCGAGCAGCGCTTGCCGAGACAGTTGTGGGCGCGAGGCCTCGCCGGGGGCATCAGACTCAGCGCGGTCACCTTGAAGACGATCCGCTGAAACTCCCGCATCGTGAAGGCCTCCACCTGCCACTTCGGGAAGCCCCTGAACGAGTCGGGCGGCTCGAAGAAAGGGGTCTCGACGATCGCGGTGCCATACTTGCCGCGCAGCCAGCGCCCCGAGAAGGCGCCCACGATCTGCACGCTGACCAGCCCGACCGCGGCAACGGCTTCGTTGCGAACGGCGATCTGACGAAGCTCCTTCTGCCAGAAATCGTCGGGCTTGATCTTGTCGATGGAGCGGATGTAGTTGACCGCCACAAGGGGCCGCACGTCCCTGCTGACGAACACGGGCACCCCCAGCGTCTCCTCCAGGTAGGTCTTGAGGTACCCCAGCCTGGCGTCGTACTTGAACCCTTCGTACCGCTGGAGGACCACGCGGACGTTGTTCTTGCGGAGCTTGTCGATGTCGAACACCGGCCCGGTCGGCGGGGCGGGCCGGGGGGGCATGCCCATGCGATTCAGCAGATCGGCGGCCCGTCGATCGTGGGGCTCCTCGGCCCGGGCGATCACCGCGTAGCACAACGCCGCCGCGGCGGTGGGCTCGCGCCGGGCGAGGTATTCGGCCAAGGCCAGTTGCTCCTCGGGCTTCGCCCCGCCTCGGGCGGTGAGGATCCGCAAGGCGTCCATGGCCTTGTCCGTCTCGCCGCCCTTGGCGTGCATTTGGCGCGCCTTGCGCAGCGCGTCGTTGTGCAGCGCCGAATCCTGGGATGCGGCGATCCGCCGGTACCAGCCGGCCGCCTCGGAGTACCTGCCCTGCCTCTCCAGCGTCTGCGCGAGCACTTCATAGGCATCCTTCTGCCCGCCGTGGATGCCGGCCGCCTTGCGCGCGTGCCGCTCGGCTTCCTCCAGCCGGCCCAGGTCCAGCAGGCACCGGGCCGCGGCCAGGTGAGGCAGCCGCCGGGCGGGACCCACCTCGACGGCCCGCCGGGCGAACGGCAGGGCGGCCTTCGGGTCCTTCCGCACGGTCACCAGCAGCCAGGCAAGATGGAAGTTATGGGCCCAGGAGTCGGGCTCGAGCTTCACGGCCCGGCGGTAGTACGCCTCGGCCCGGTGATGCCCCCGGAGTGCTTGCTCGACCATCCCCGCCATGGCCAGGACGGTCGCGTTGTCGCCGTCGAGCTCCAACGCGAGCTTCAGCGCCTTTCGGGCCTCCGGGCCCGCCGCCATGTCCGCGGTGAGACCGTACACGACGAGGCTGTATGCCCTCCAGGCATGGGTCAGGGCCTCGGGTCGGGCGACCTTCCGCTTGGCCAGCCAGCGCAGCCGACCGAGCCCCGCCCCCATGTGCTCGGCGGCACGGACGGCGAGCACGCGATGCATCCGAAGGACGTCGTCGTACCTGCCGGTCTCAGACATCATCGCAATGACCGCCCCCGTGGCGACGTCGAGGACATGGACGTCCAGGCGGGCCCTTTGTCCGTAGTGCAATACGTCGCCCAGCACGATGTAGTCGGCGCCGATCAGTCTGCCGACGCCGAGCGCCCACCCGCGGTTCGTCAGTCCGGCCAGTCGCAGCGCTTTCTCCCGGAGCACGTCCGCCAGTCTCTCGCGGGCAACGATGCGGCACGGGAGGACCTCTTGCAGGTCGTTGACGAACGCATCCGTGAGCACCGCCGCGAGTGCCCTGGTCTGCCTGGTGCCCGGCACGCCGACGAAGTCGAAGACAGCGATCACCTTGTCCTTGCCGATGCGCGGCGAGGATCTCTGCGTCGTCGGCGCGGCGTCGGCCCCCGGGAGCGCGTCGCGGAGCCTTCCGGCGAGCCGCTCGACGACGCCGATGCTGTCCGCGGGCTTTCCGGAGACCTCGATGCGCTTCAGCGACGGGTCGCTGTCGGGCCTGTACGGCCCGTCCAGGTCGAGCTTCCTGGACGCCAGCAGCTCGGCACGGATGACGAGCTTCCCATCCACGAGGTCGTAGTGTCCGGTGACCATGTAGTCGGCCCCGATCATCCGGCCGGCCTTGGCAAGCTCGACCTTGTCCGTCCATTCCGCCCGAGCCATGGTCTTCTCGTCGATGACCTTCTCGACTTGCGCGCGGTCGACGACGGCCGCCCGCCCGGACTGCTGAATGACGCTCCCGGCGACCAGGGCGATGGCCGTGGCCAGGTCCTTGTCTTCCTTGCCGGCCCGGCAGTGAAAGGCCAGGATCGCGACGGTCTTGACGTTGCCGGCCGCCGGCCGGGTGGATGGGGCCGCGCCCGATGCCGGCGCACCGGCGGCCGCGCATGACACAACGAGCACTGTCAGGAAAAGGCGAATGGCGGCGGCCTGGCTTGTGGTTTTCACTGCTCTATGGCCCTCCGTCGCCGCTTCGCTCTTTTTTCCAGCCCGCGATCTGCTCGCGGGCCCACAGCAGGCTGTTGCGCAGCAGCAGGCCCCAGCGGGGATCGTTCGGACCGACGGGTTCGGCGGGGTTCCACACCAGCCAGCGGCGCCCGGCGACGTCCTCGAACTCCGCGGCCAGCGGGTAGATGGTCCCGTCGGGGCTGACGTGCCCGGCCAGGACGCGGAGCCAGACCAGGCCCCTGGGCTCGGTGAGCTTGTGCGGCGGGCAGCCCCGCCCGAGCCAGGACGCCGGCAGGTCGGCCCAGATCGGGCTGCGGGCAGGGGCGATCGTTCGGGTTTGCCTGCCCGGCTTGTGGGCCACCAGGCTGTCGATCAGGGCAAAGGCCGAGGCCTTGCCCAGGCGGTCGTTGGCCACGATCAGGCAGGTCCCACCCGGCAGGGACCGCACGTAGTCGCCGGTGGCCTTGATGCTCTTACTCAACAGGCCCGACAGCACCACCACCTTGCCGGCGAACTGGCCCCGCACCAGCTCCTTCTCCAGGTCCGCATGCCGCAACCCGCTGCGCTTCAGGGCATCACCCAGCCGCCCCCCGGGCAGCAGCCCGATCTTCAGTCCCTCGAGACTCTTGCGGACATCCCCAAAGGGGTCTTTGGGCAGGACGACCAGCTCCACCAGGTGGCCCTTGCCGCGGGGCTGATCGGCCGGCCGGAGGGCCAGGGCCAATCGCACCGCAACGCGGACCTTCGGCACCGGGAACCGCAGCGCTGCCAGGCCCGCCTTGTCGGTGCGGACTTCCCCGGATGCGACCTTGCCGGCCTGGCTCTCAACGGCCCATTGAAGGGCCCGATCCGCCCACGGCGTCTTCAGGCCCGCCACTCCGGAATCCCCTCCCCGGACAAACCTCCGGGCCGGGGGAGGCGCAGGCGCGCGGGCCGCCTGGCCAAGGCAAAGCACCGACAGGCCGACCAGCAGACCTGCCGGGCTCACCCGTGTCTTCTGTGAACACCGACGCATTTTCCCGCTGCTCCTGAGTGCAGCCTGAACGCAGGTCACAAACCGGTTCGGTCCATCCCCGAGCATCGCCGGGACGGCCTCAAGGCCCTCGTTTTCCTTCGCCCTTCGGCTTCGGTGCCGGGGGGAAGTGCTCGAAGAGTTTGGGCAGCATCCTCATCGCGATCTTCCGCCCGGCCTTTTGCAGGGCGGTTTTGGCGGCCAGGTGCTCCCCGAGATCGGGGGCTCGCGCCGTTTGCCTGTCCGCGAGCAACACTTTCCCGGTCTGGAGGTCGATGACCTGCACTTCCGCCCTGGCGACGCCGATGATCAGCCCATGGACCGTGCCGGCCCGCTCGCTGAACGCCTCTCCGCGGATGAGATAGCGGGTCCCTGCCAGCACCCGGCTCAATCGCGCGAAATCCTTCCCGTCGGCGGACACTTTCCTGATCGTTTCTTCGCTCAGCTCGAGCGGGCGGACACCGGCGCTCGTCAGCAATGCCTTGAATTCCGTCTCCACGGCCGGATCGATCACGCGCGGGCCGATGTGCTGCTCGGCAATCACCACCGCCAACGGCGGCGCGGTCTTGCCGGCCAGCAGCTTCTTGAGCACCTCGGCCGGAGCCGGCCCGCGCTTCTCCGGTGGGATCAGTTCCCTGGCCCAGTTGGGCAGCGAGCCGATCAGCTTCACCGCCGTCTTGTCCACCAGGTCCAGAAAGGAGATGTTCTGCGGCAGGGACAGGAAGAAGCCCTTCATCTGTCCGGTCTCGGAGTGGATGGCCTTGCAGATCACGTAGATGCCCGACCCGGTGCTGGTGACGCGCCCGGTCAGCAGCAGTTGAGCGCCCAGGAGTTTGCCGGCCTTCACGGCCTCGGCGGGCGAGACGAGTCCGGCGAGGGTGAGTTTCTGCTCGCCCAGGATCTGCTGTATCTCCTGACGTTCCACCACCCGCAGCCCCTCCACAACACAAAGACGGGCCGAGAGAACGTCGGCGGTCATCTGCCCGGCCTCCGGCGGGGCCTTGAGGTTGCTCTTGAAGGTCAGCACCGCCACGGTGGGCGTTTGGGGCGCCGCAGTCGGCCGGGTGGCCGCCGGGGGGCTCTGGGCGACATCGCGGCCGGCCGCCAGCATGAGCGCCAACGTCACCGACAAGCATGCGTGGTTGGCTTTCATCACGTTTTCTCCATGCGTGTGTCGCGCCGCCCCTCACGTTCGTATCAGGGGCACGCGCTGCGTCCGAACGTAAACGCGGAGGGTTCGATCCTCCAGGCGGAACCGCCCGATCTCTCGGGTGTCGCTGCCCAGGGCGGTCTGCCCGGCCACGCCGGTGGCCGCCGCCTCTTCGCGATCGAGCGAGAGGGACACACTGGCCCGCCGGCCCGCGGTCGCGATGTCCAGCCTGGCCGGCCGGCCGGCGATCCGGCCGGCGTCCGGCAGGCGAAAGCTCATGCCCTCCCGGTCGGGCATCAGCAGATCGGTCGCGTAGACCTGCCGGCCCGCTTCGTCGAGGATCCGGCAACGCAGCAGCAGCACCCCCGTGCCGGGCACCGATGGGGGGACCGAGGCGATGCTTCCGAATCGTCCCTCACTGTCGTTGACCAGCACCCAGGCGTTGGAGCCCTGGGCGACCTGATTCCAGAGAAACCGGTACCGCGCCATTTCCGGTTCGCCCACCGTCAGGATCGGCGCCGCCCCGGCTGTCTCCAGGCGCGTGAGCCTCTCCTCCAGCAGCCGCTTGCCGCTGCGGGCGGTGAGGGTCACATACATCGAGGCGGCCACCACGACGACGGCGGCCAGCGCCGACAGCCAGGGCAGCATCCGCACGCTGAGCGCCCTCCATCGCCCGGGCGGCGCGCCGGCGGCGGCGCGCCGCGCCCGCGATAGAGAGGCCTTGACCTTCGCAAAGGAATCCTCGATGGCCTGGTCGACGCGGTCGAATGCAAAGGCCGCGCGTGCGTCGGATTGGTCCTGGAGCATCTCCACCAGCACCCGGCGGGCCTGCTCGTCCTGGACGATCCGCCACAGCAGCTTGCGCCGGGATGACGCTTCTTCTCCGCCAGCCAGGAGAGGCTGAATCCAGCGCTCCATCTCGATTCGTTCTTTCTGATTCATGGCTATGCCTCCGGGAAGCTCTTGCGCATCGCTTCCCGCAATCGCCTTCGCGCCTGGTACACGCGGGACCCGATCGTGCCGACCGGCACGGCCAGCAGCTCGGCAGCCTCTTCGTAAGAATACCCGTCCAGCACGGTGATAATGAAGGCTTCCCGGATGCCGCCGGGCAGGCCGCGAATCTCACGACGCAGGCACTCCAACTGCTCGCGCCGGATCGCCTTCTCGACAGCCGTCTCGGGCGGATCCGCCGCCACGATGGTCCCTTCGGAGAGGCGCTGCGGTGATGTGGCGGCCCGCTTGCGGTGCCAGTCGCGCACGCAGTTGATCAGGATTCGATACAGCCACGCGATCGGCTTGGCGTGGGCCTCGAATTGGTCCCAGGCGTTCAGGGCCTTGGAAAAGGCCAATTGCGTCAGGTCGGCGGCGTCCTCGGCCCTGCCGGTCATCCGCAGCGCCGTTCGAAACAGGGACGCGTGCCAGACGGCGATCTGTTCATCGTTCGGCCATTCCACCCGCTTCTCGCTTCTTCCTGAGTGTGTTTCCACAGGGGCCCGGGAAGGGCGGTTCCACCGGGTACCTCTGGTTGCCAACAAGGCGCCAGGGCCCGCTGGGCCAGCCGCAGCCCGTGCACTCGGGCCGATCAGAGTCCTTGGACCGCCCTGCGCCGGATCAAACCGGGGCCGCAGGCAGGACCGACAGCTCCAGCCCTGCCAGCAGGTCGACACCATCGGCCAGGTCGGACCGCTCGCCGTCATCGGAGATGCCGGCCGGTCGGACCCCTGCGCCCGGGGCCGCCGCCCCGTAACCGGGGTCGTTCGTCTCTTCCGTCCTGACGGTCGCCTCAGCCGCCGCCCGGAGCGCGTCGGCCCACAGCACGGGGGCCGCGGGCCCGGCCGAAGGCTCCCCGCCGTCGCTCGCCGGACTCGCGCCCGCCGTCGAGATCAGGCGCCGGGGCGCGACCCCTTCGCCGGCCCCGGCGTTCGCGCTCGTTGAGGCGAGTTCGTTCGCGGACGCCTGGGCCTGTTCGACCGGATCGCCGCCGCCGGCAGGCGCGTCCGCCCCGCCGGCCAGATCGGCGCCGAAGTTGTTCGCGATGATGATCAGGTCCAGCACGTCCACGGCGCCGTCGCCGCTGACGTCTCCCGACAGCCCGGGGCCGGATTGGCCGTGCTGGTTGGCGAACGTGACCAGGTCGAAGAGGTCCACCGCGGCGTCGCCGTTGGCATCGCCGGCAAGACGGTGGAAATGGAACGCGAACGGGTCTCCTCCTGTCCCGTCTCCGTCTCCGTCCAACAGGTTGCCGGCCAGGTCTTTCGTCCCGTCGCCCGACAGGACGGCGGCATAGCGCCCATCCGGCAGGCGGACCGGCGAGATGTTCCAGGTGGCCGTGCGGGTGGCCGGATCATAGTTCACCGTTGCCTCAGACGTATCCACCGCGGCGCCGGCGGCCTGATCGACGAGCGTCAGGTCGTCGGGGGTCACATCAGCCGAAACGTCCTCGTCCAGCGTGAACGACAGCGAGCTGATGTACGAGCGCTGGGCCCGTCCGGCGTTGATGCTGAAGTCCGCCACCTGCGGCGCGACCGTGTCGACGGTGAAGGTGAAGAGGACGTCCTCGCCGTCGTTGAGGGGGTTGCCGGCCCGGTCGTGGATGCTGTTCTCGCCGACCAGCAGCACCCGGTAGCCGCCGTCCGGTAGCGGATCGGTCAGCCGCAGTTCCACCTTGTACGTGAACGCGCCGGCGGGATCAACACAGTAGTGCGGCGTGAAGTCCCAGAGCACGTCGTCCGCGTCGCCGAAGATGCCGTTGGCGCCCCAGCCCCGGATCTCGTAGTTGGCCGGATCGTTGGCGGTGTAGGGGTCCAGTGGCTCGTCCATGTACAGCTCGATGACATTGACGTATTCGCGGCTGTATCCGCCGGGCGCCGGCAGCCCGCCGATCATCAGCGGGCCGGAGTTGTCGAACGTGAACTCCAGCTCGTAGGGCTCCTCCATGCGGTTTCCGGCCAAGTCCTGGATTCCGACCATGCCGTCGGCGCCGTTGGTCTTGTAGACGTAGACGCGGTCGCGCTGCTGGTCCATGAGGAACAGGTCGCCGTTTCGGCTGAGCCCGATGGCCCCGGCCCAGTCGGTCACGGCGGGGTGCCGGCCGTCGGCCCCGCCGACCTTGAAGACGCCGCTGGTGCCTCGTGTCACGTCCAGGGCCCCGCGTGGGGTGAGGAAGATGACCCAGTCGCGGGTGGTGTCGAACACGGCGAGCGTGCCGTCGGGCAGCTCGGCCAGGCCCTGCGGGGTGATCGCCCCGGAGACGACGGCGTTGACGTCGATGACCCCGCCGATGCCGTGCGTATCGGCCATCGCGCCCGTGGCGGGATCCACGAAAATGATGCTGGCGGTGGCGATGTCGGTGACGGCCAGCGTGCCGTCGGCCAGCTCGATCATGCTTCCGAACAGCCCGGTGGCCGCCGGCACCAGCCCGCCCGCCCCGCCGATGTTGAGCACGCCGCGCTTGGTCCCGTCGGCGTTCAGCAGGATCAGGTCGCTGTTGATGCTGTCGATGACGGCGATTCCGTCGGCGTATCCGGTCGCGGCCGAGGAGATGCCCGCCCCGCCCTGCACCGCCGAGACGTCGATGACGCCGCCGGTGCCGTACTCGGCCGCCAGGGCGCCGTCGCGGCGGACGAAGATCAGCGAGTCCTGGATCGAGTCGATCAGCATGAGGGTGCCGTCGTCAAGCTGGCTGAGGTGGTTGCCCAGGTTGTTTGCGCCGGGCAAGAGCCCGCCCGCGCCGCCGACGTTGATTGTGCTCCGCAGGACGCCCCAGCGGTCGATCAGCAGCAGGTCGTCACCGGCCTTGTCCACCACCGCCCAATACCCGTCGCGCAGGGCCGCCACCCCCATGCCCACTTCGGCGCCGCCCCGAAGGGCGGGCACGTCGATCATCGCCGCGGCGCCGGGGCGGACGGTGAGCTGGTAGGTGTCTTCCGGCAGATCGGCCGGATCGAGATAGACGCTGACGATCCGCGACGCGGCGTCCCACTCGACGCGGTCGATTGGCACGTCGGTCTCGTTGCCGTCGTTGAAGGTGCCGTCGTTGCCGCTGCGGCGGACGCGGTAGTTGGCCGGGTCGGTCGCCTCGACGGCCAGCAGGCTGTCGTCGAACAGCAGGTCCACATGGTCGAAGTCGGGGTCGGTGACGTACTCGATGAACGCGCTGGGGTTGGTGGCGACGATGTGCGGGTGCGAGGTGTCGACGGTGAAGGTGGCGATGAAGTTGTCGCGCGTCAGCAGGTTCTCGTTGCCGTCCAGGACGTTCCCGGCGAGGTCGCGGATGGTGATGTTATAGATCTTGAGCTGGTAGGTCTCGTCGCCGAGGTCGTGTCCGTCGTTGAGGCTCAGGGTGGCGACGCGATCGATGGAGTCGTAGCTGACCCCGTTGATCATGACGTAGTACTCGTTGCCCTCCTTGAAGCTGCCGTCGCCGCCGGAGGCGCGGACGCGGTAGTGGTTGCGGTTCTTGGCCAGGACGACGGGGATGTCCTCGCTGTAGTAGATGGTGATGGTGTGGATCTGCCCGCCGGAGAAGATCCCGCCGTTGGTGGGGTTGGTCGCGAGGACATAGGGACGGGAGGCATCCACCGAGAAGGCGTACATGAAGTCGCCGCCCTCGATGTCGTCGCCGGTGGGCCAGTCCTCGCCGTTGAACTCCCCGTCCAGGCGGTTGCCGGCGTCGTCGGTGACGGCGTTGGGCCCGTCGCCGAAGACGGTGACCTGATAGCTGCCGTCGGCGAGGGGCTGGCCGTCGTTGATGAACAGGCTGGTGACGTGGCGAGCGCTGTCGTAGAGGACCATGCTGATGCTGACCGGATCGGCGAAGTCGTGCAGCACCCGGTAGTGGGCCTGGTCCGTCGCCTGGGGCTCGCCGATGTCCTCGCTGAATTGGATGTCGATCCAGTTGTGGTTGCCTTCACGGAAGGCGGCCCGGCTGGGAGGGGCGACGGCGACCACTTTGGGCCCGACGCCGTCGGCGCGGAAGGTGGAGTGGAAGTACCCTCCCGGCAGGCCGTCGCCGCTGGGGAGGGGGTCGCCGGACTCGACGAAGTCCACGTCGATGAGCGCGCCGTCGGCCCCGCGGACGCCCGCACCGGAAGCCGGGTCGAACGTCCACAGCATCAGGTTGTCCAGCGTGTGCTCGTTGGCGGACGCCTCGCCGGTGGCGGCGGTGAGGACGAAGTGGCCCCAGAAGGGCTCGTAGTCGGCGATCTGGACGTCGAGCACCTTGCTGCGGCCTTGGGAGGTCGAGGACATCCACACCACCAGGTGCCCGTCGTTGAAGAAGATCTCCGCGGTGCACTCGTAGGAGCGCGGGTCGAGCCCGCCGGTCAGGTCGTTATAGGCCAGCGGGTCCTGCACCGAGTCGCGGTTCAGGGCGACGTGCCCGGCCCCGGCCAAGTCCCACTCGCCGTTGTCGACGCTGTCGAACTCGACCGAGTAGCCTCGCCCCGCCACCCCGTCGAAGCCCAGCCCCTCGCCGCCGGGCGCGTAGGTGCCCAGTGCGTTCACGTCGTCGGTCTCGACCCAGGCGAAGGTCAGCCCCTGGGCGCCGCCCCCGCCGGGGAACTGCAGGTCGAACTGGGCCCGGAAGGCGCCGGTCCAGACGCTGGGGACGTAGAAGGCGTTGCCGATCTTCTCGACGGCGTTGGGCGTCAGCCGGAGGTAGTCGTTGACGAACTCGGCGTCGCCGTTGAGCTGCCACACCGCCGGGTTGACGGGCCCGCCCGTGAACGTGTCGGAAACCTCCAGCTCCGTGGGCACGCTGGCCGCGAAGATCTCCACGTGGTAGGTGTCCTCGGGCATGTTCGCCCCCAGGCCGAGGGTCAGAGTCCTGCCGTCGGCGCTGAGGTTCATGCCGGTGAAGTTGACGAGGATGTCGTCGGCGGTGCCGAGCACGTCGTCGTCGCCGTCGCCGGTGATCTTGAAGTGGTCGGCGTCGACGTAGGTCGGCTGGATGGGCTCGGAGAAGGTGATCACCACGGCGGCGGGGGTCTTGACGCCCTCGCCCGGGGTCGGGGTGATGGACACCACGCGGGCGGGCGAGTCGATGGTGAAGGTGGCGACGAAGTCCCCGCCGCCGGTCCCGTCGCCGGAGGGCAGGGGCGCGCCGGCGTCGAACTCGCCGTCGATGGGCACGCCCTGGACGTCCAGCACCTCGTCGGCGACGGTCAGCTCGTAATCGCCGTCGGGCACCCCGCCGGCGAATGCCAGGCGGATCAGCCCGGCGTCGGAATCGTAGATCAGCTCGTCGGGGAGGACCTGCTCGCCGCCCCCGCCGCCGTTGACCAGGCGGACGTTGGCGTTGTTGACCGTGCCCGGATCCAGGGCGCCGTTGACGGTAATGTCCACGCTCAGCGTCCTGCTGGCGTCGGCGCCCTGTTCCGGGGTCAGCCTCACGATCTGTGTGGGCACGACCACAAAGTCGGCCACGAAGTCTCCCCCGGCCGCCGCGTTGCCCGTGGGGAACGAGCCGTACCACTCGCCGTTCAGCATGTTCCCGGCGATGTCGGTGGCCTGGGCGTCGTCGAGGAGGAAGCGGTAGGTCCCTTCCGGCAGCCCGTTGGCCAGGCCGAAGTCCAGTGTGCGGGTCGCGGCGTCGTAGGCCAGGCTGGTCGGAGCGATGGTCGCGTCGTCGCCGGTGCCGATGAGGCCGTCAGGCCCGGCGTCGATCAATGCGGCGCCCGCCTGTACGCCGTCGGCGTCCATGTCCTCGTTGAAGGTCAGCACGACGTGTCCGGGCGTTCCGGCGACCTGGCCGGGGGTGAGGTTGGCCTGCGCGATCCTGGGCCCGGTGCGGTCGATGGTAAACGGCAGCACCGCCTGCCCGCCCGCGTAGCCGTCGCCGGTGGGCAGGGCGCCGTCGGTCAGCTCCCCGTCCACGGGCACGCCCTCGGCGTTGCGGACGCCGGCGTCCGGCACGGACATCAGCAGCCCAACGCCCTCGCCGAAGCCCGGCGAGCCGTTGAGGGTGCCGTCGTGCCCGCCGCCCGTGGCGTCGGCCGCGTCGTCGTCCTCGAACGTCCAGTACGCCACCAGCCCGTCCTCGTCGCCGCGAAGGCGGCGGCCCATGTCCGCCTCGATCTCCACCTGATCGCGGACGCGGTTCCAGACCCGCAGGTCAGCGATCCGGCCATTCCACTTCAGGTTCGCCTCGTCCCACTGCGACCGGCCGATGCGGAAGGTGGCGTCTGTGGGGATCTCCGCCGGGCCGTGGGTGTTGTAGGCATTGGACCCCACCAGCTCGCCATTGACATACAGCTTCATCCCCTGCCCGCCGTGCTCGTACGTCGCCGCCACGTGGACCCATTGCCTGATCGGCAGCGCCGACGGGCCCACGGCGAACGTGTCCGTGCCATAGGTGTGCCACATGGCAATCTGGCCCGACGAGCCGTTCATGCCGATCCCGACCGTGTCGTCGCGGCGACCGTATTCAAGGACGCGTGCCCAGCTTGGGGGGGACTCCACCCAGACCCACGCCTCGTAGGTGTAGTCCGACGAGTGGAACTCCGCCGAATCCGGCACCTCGACGTAGTCGTCGCCGCTCATGGTGATGGCCCGCGCAGGACGTTCCTGTTCGGCGTCGCCCAGCCAGACGTAATAGGTCCCGGCGCGGTCGGGGGAGAGGATGGGGATGGAAAGCTCGCGATTGCCGGGGTCGTAGGTCAGGGCGCCGATGGTCAGGGCCTCGTCGTCGGCGGACTGGACGACGTCGTCGGGCCCGGCCCAGAAGACCTTGACGGTCTCGGGGGTGAAGCCGGCCGGGTCCATGTCGCGGTCGAAGGTCACGGTGACGGTCTGCCCGACCATGCTGTACTGCCCCGAGCCGACCTCCGGGCTC
>CAZNSB010000090.1:0-2824 GCA_964575155.1 uncultured Planctomycetaceae bacterium
GCAAAGCCTTCTTCAGATCGGCCAGACCCGCACCCGTGATCTGCGTGTCCCCAAGGTAGAGCTTCCGCAACCCCGTCAGACCCTTGAGGTGCGCCAGACCCGCATCCGTGATCTGCGTGCCCCCAAGGGCCAGCCCCCGCAACCCCGTCAGGCCCTTGAGGTGCGCCAGACCCGCATCCGTGATCTTCGTGTGCCGAAGGTTGAGTTCCCGCAACCCCGTCAGGCCCTTGAGGTGCGCCAGGCCCGCATCCGTGATCTTTGTGTACCCAAGGTCGAGTTCCCGCAACCCCGTCAGGCCCTTGAGGTGCGCCAAGTCGCCATCGACTGCCCATCGCCCAATTCTCAGGTGCGGGATCTTATTTGCCGCGATCTGCCGGGCGAGGACCTTCATGTCGACCCGCTTGAAGGCAGCAACCCACCACGATGCGCAGCGTGGTATCTCCAACGGCCGAGCCGAGGGAGTTTCGCCAATTAACTCTGGTGCCCCTCCGGCCTCGCGGATGATGAAGACCCTCAGGGGCAAGTCGGATGAGAACGTGCGCCCGCCTATCTTGGGTGGCTCCGCAGTTCCGGCCGGCTTGGGCTCTGTCTTGTCCTCTGTTTTGCCCTGCGCGCCGCCCTCCCGATCCTTCGAGCACGCCGACATCGACAGCAGGGCGAACATCAGCACCACCAGCGGCATCGAGGGCAGATGCAGGCGACCGCGCCTTCGGTCGCGGCCATGTTGATTCGACAGCGTGCGATGGCAGACTGTCATTGAACGCATCATAAGACTCCCCGTGCTGGCAGCGCATCATGTCGGCCGGGGTTTCCCGGATGACCTTGCCCGTCTACGCCGCCGGGCGATTCGGCCTGCATTGTACCCCCTCCCCCGCGAGCGCCTACCTCGGTCTTGAGGTCTTCCTGAGCCCGTGACGGCCGAACGGCCCTTGGGAGGGCCTTCCGACCGCTCGGCAGGGGCGAGCAAGGCGGTCCGCACGACCGATTGCGTGCGGCTGAGATCCGTGACCGCCGAAGGCCAGAGCGTCACCTGCGGCGAGCTGGAGGAGCGGCTCGGCTGGGGGTGCAGCCGAAAGGCTGCGACGTGGCCGGGCGGCACGGGCTGCCGAGGGTGCGCTTGACCGTGCCGCCCAAGCCGGGTATGTGCGGATGCCGGACAACCACCGGGAAGGGCGCCATGAAGCGGCACGTCCTCGAAAACGACCTGCTGTCGGTCACGGTCGATGCCTTCGGTAGGATTGTCGGCCTGGTCAACAAGGCCACCGGCACGGAGCTGATCACGCATCCGCGGGCCGCCGAGGCCTGGCGGATGATCGTCCCCACCGGGCGGCACGCCATCGACATGATCCGCGGGTCGGGGCGGCGGCCGCCGCGGATCCGGCTCGCCCGTCGCCGCGGGGGGCAGGCGCTCGTCATCTCCTGCCGGGCCCGTGGCGTCCGGGCGAGGTTGCTTCTCGAACTGGCCGACGGCGCGGACGCCGTCACCGCCCGCGCCGAGCTGGACAACCGCGGCCGAGCCGAGGTCCAGGAGCTGGAGTTTCCCATCCTCGGCGGCATCGGCGGCTTCGCCGCGCGGGGCCGGAAACGGGTCCTCAACCTCGTCGCCGCCGGCGACCGCGGCGAGTTCCATCCCGACGTGCTCCGCCGCGGGCTGCCCGTCACCGGCAGGGAGAGCAACCACTACGTCCGCGAGCTGGAGACGGCCATGTTCGAGGCGCGCCGGCCCGCGGGGCTCTGGCTGGACCTCTGGTCCGACCGGGAGGGGCTGTTCGTGGGGCGGCGTCCGGCCGGGGGCGACTTCGCCTTCAAGCTGGAGAAGCACCCCAAGGAGGTCCCGAACGCTCCGGCCCATCACTACCCCGACGGCGCGCCGCGCTGGTTGCGGGTCTCGGCGCTGCACGTGCCGCGGTTGGCCCCCGGCGGGAAATGGGCCTCGGAGCCGATCCACATCGTGCCGCACAAGCGCGACTGGCACGCCGGCGCCGACCGGTACGCCGCCTGGCGGCACGAGCACCTCCATCTCGCTACGCCGCCGGTGTGGATGGACGACTTCGTCGGGTGGAGCGAAATCCTCGGGAAAACCTACCTGGGCGAGGTCTTCCATGATTACCCCCGCTGCGCCGAAGCCGTCGTCCGCGACAAGCGGGCTACCGGGCTGGACGTTGTCTTTTATTACGGCCACAGCCGCCTGGGCGCAGAGGGCGCCGACTTCGACCATTCCCCCGCCCCCGACCTGGGCGGGAAGGCCGCCTTCGCCAGGATGGTCGAGAAGCTTCACGCCCACGGCGTCCGCATCATCCTGCTCGATCACTTCCATCGCTGGATCAATCGCGACCTGCCCGAGTTCCGGACCCGCCGGCTGGCCCGGCACGCGGTGCTCGATGCCGACGGCAAGTGCGTCACCGCGCGGTGGTGGAAGGAGACGTTCCTGTCCTGCCGCCGGCTGGCCGGCCCCACGCCCGTATGGGTGGAGATGTGCCCGGCGTCGAAGAAGTGGCTGCGGCTGTACCTCGACCACGTGACCAGGATGATCGCGTTGGGCGTGGACGGTTTGGAGTTGGACACGTTCGGCCCCTCTCCCTGTTACAGCCGCTGCCACGGCCATCCGCCGGGCGCGGACATGTTCGGCGCCAAGATGGAGTTCATGCGGGCGGTCCGCGCCCACGCCAGGCGGCTCAATCCGGATTTCGTCCTCATCGGCGAGACGATGGTGCCCGAAGCTCGGGAGGTCCTGGACGGATACTACCCCGACCGATACCCCGGCGAGGGCGGCAGGATTTTCCGCTACCTTTTTCCCGAGATCCGCCAGCAGACGGTCCTGGTG
>CAZNSB010000090.1:2834-13158 GCA_964575155.1 uncultured Planctomycetaceae bacterium
ACTACGCCTACGACCAGGTGAACAAGGCGCTCCAGCTCGGCATCGGCGTGGATACGGAGATCTGGGGCCTCCGCAAGACCGCCGCCGAGGCCTGCGGCGAGCTGGCGCGGTATATCGGCGAGGTCAACCGCTTCAAGCGGAAATACGCTGACGTCCTCATCCGCGGAACCTTTCGTGATACCGTGGGTGCCAACGTTGAAGGAGATTGTTTCTACTCCGTCCTGGTCGGCCCCGGCCGGAACAAGGCGCTGGTCCTGCGCAATCCGCACCCCCGGCCGGTCAAGGCCCGGGCTGCCATTCGGGGAGCCCCAGGTCTGCGGCTTCTCCTGTGGCGCCCCTTCGCCGGAGCGCCAAGCCGACGGAGCTGCCCGATCGCTCTGACGTTGAAACCGTACGAGGCGGCGGTCATACTGGCGCAGGCGCCGTGACGGGTATCCCGTGCGCGATGGGGGTCGGAGAGGCCCGGGCTGAAGTATCCGGGGGGACGACCTCGGCGGGGATGATCGGCTGGAGTCTCTCGGCCTGGCGTGACAGAAAGGAAGGGCGATGTTGCGATTGCGGAATCCGGTAAAGGAGAAGCTGCTGGCGGGCAAGCCCAGCATCGGCTCGTGGTGCCTGTCGGGCGGTCCGCTGCTCGCCGAGGCCCTCGCCGCCGAGGGTTTCGAGTGGGTCATGGTGGACATCGAGCACTATCCCATCGACGTGGCGGCCGCGGCCAACTGCTTTCGAGGCATCCAACTGATGGGGGCGATGCCGTTCGCCCGGCTGCCGGCGTCCGATCCGGTGTGGATCAAGCGTTTCCTCGACGCCGGGGCCATGGGCATTCTCATCCCGCTGATCCGCACTGCCGATGACGTCCGCAACGTCGTTCAGTGGTCGCGCTTCCCCCCGCTGGGCCGCAGGCCCTTCGGCGGCGGGCGCGTCAACTACATCTACGGCCGGGACGAATACATCCCCTCGGCCAACGACGCCATCCTGGTGCTGGTTCAGATCGAGACGCCCGAGGCGGTGGAGGACCTCGACGAGATCCTGTCCGTCGCCGGCGTCGACGGCTGCTTCGTCGGGCCGATGGACCTCTCGCTGGCGCTGGGGCTGCCGTATCCCGGAAAGCCCAGCGGGCAGCGCGATGAGCTGGTGCGGTCCCTTGCCGAGCGTATCCGCGCCGCCGGGAAGATCGCCGCGACGGTCGGGTCCTCGGCCGACGAGGTCGTGGCACTCGTCGGCCAGGGGTTCCAGTTGGTCAGCGTCGCCGGAGATCTGCCCTACGTGCGGAACGTGGCCTCGCAGGCCGTTGCCGACCTCCGCCAGCGCGGCTTGATGTGATCGCGCCGGTCGCGACGGTTCGTCATGTGTCACAGAGCTTGCCCGTCAGGCCGGTGTCGGACAGACCGACAATCTGCACCCGCACGACCTGCCCGATCGGGTCTTTCGTCCCTTCCATGACTGGAAATGTCACTTCGATGTACCGGTCCGTCAGGCCGCGGGCGTGGCCGCCGGGAGTGTGTCGGCTGGGCCGTTCGACCAGGACCTCTTCGGTCCGGCCGATGAAGCGCTCGCGATAGGCGCGGGCCGTTTCGGCTTCCAGCTCCGCCAGGCGGGCGCACCTCTTGCGGATCACTCCCGTGGGCGGCGCTTGGCGGCGCCACTTCCACGCGGCCGTGCCCGGCCGGGGTGAAAACGGGAAGATGTGGATCTTGCTGAAGGCGGCCCGCCGGGCCAGGTCCGTCGTGGCGGCGAAGTCTTCGTCCGTCTCACCGGGAAAGCCCACGAGCACGTCGGTGGTCACCGCGGGCAGTTCCAGCCGCCGGCGCACCTGCCCGACGGTCTCCAGGAACTGTGCAGCCGTGTACTGGCGGTTCATGCGGCGAAGGATTCGCGTCGAGCCCGACTGGAGCGGCAGGTGCAGGTGCGGCGCGACCTTGTGGCAGTCGGTGAAGACGTGGAGCAGCTCGTCGGTGACGTCGCTGACGTCGAGGCTGCTGATGCGCACCCGCCATAGCGCCTCGACGGCCGCGACGCGGCGCAGCAGCCCCGGCAGGGCCGAGGGGCGGGTCCACCTCCGGCGGATCGCCGTGTGGTGGCCGTAGGCGCCCAGATTGACGCCGCAGAGGACGGCTTCCTTGTGCCCGTGGCGGGTCAGCGTTTCCACCTCGCGGAGGATCTCGTCCTCGGGGCGCCACCACAGGTTCGGTCGCACGTGCGGGACGATGCAGTAGGTGCAGTATGCGTCGCAGCCGTCCTGGACCTTCACAATCGCTCGCTGACGGCCGGCGAAGGCCTCGATGGCCGGCAGGCCGGCGGTCCCGAGATTCTCCTTGACGCCGGGCGGGGAATCTGGTCTCATGGGAATAGAAGGGCAAGCGGTGCCGGGACGCACGCCCGCCGGAAGTGCCGGATGTGCTGCCCTCATCCATCCTTCATTCCCGACACAGCCGGTGGTCGAAGGCACCGTGGTTCCCCGCCCGCGATCGCGCCGGCTGGGCTTCTCCGTCGGCTGCGAAGTGCCGTCAAAGACCCGTCGATTGGAGAGGTCCCGCTCGCCCAGCAAGGTGGCGCAGTCTCCAGCGCAGGCGGCCACGTCGTGGCGGTGACCTGCGACGTGGACGTGGCCTGTGCAGCCGGCCTGGAGGGCTGCCTGCCTTAGGGCCTCGCTGCCTTGCGTGGCGCAACATCCGAGAATGAGGACGTCGGCGCGGCGGTTTTGTTTGACGGCCCGGCGAATCGCCTGCCGGCTCTTGGCCGCCGCCCTGGACGTCACGCAGCAGGTGTTGACCACGATCAGGGCGATCGGCTCGTCCCTGGCGGCGGCATCGGCCGGTGCCAGGCCGCTGTCCTGGAGAAGGGCGGCGACCGCCTGGGTCTCGTACTGGTTGACCTTGCAGCCTACGGTATGGACGATGAAGGACGACACGCCCGGAACCTCTGGAGCCGGCAACCCGGCATGGAACAAACTTGACCAAGCTGCTGTTGCCGATACAACAAATACGTTAAAAGTACATTATAGTCTACTCTGGCCGGGGCGGCGGATGCCCGTGGACCGCCCGCGCGGGCCTGAAGCGGCCGGGGTGCGTTCGCGGCGACGGTGCCAACCCGTCCGGGTCAATAGAGGAACCAGGCATGGGTAGTGTCAAGACCGTCTGGGGCATCGACATCGGGCAGTGCGCCTTGAAGGCCTTGAAGCTGCGGATCATCGAGGGGGAGCTCCGAGCCGAGGCCTTTGACATCATCGAACATCCCAGGATCCTCTCCCAGCCGGAGGCCGACCGCGACCAACTGATGCGGAACGCGCTGGAGCAGTTCCTGGCGCGGAACAACGTCTCCGGATCGATGGTGGTGATCTCCGCGCCGGGGCAGTCGGGGTTCACCCGGTTCGTCAAGCTCCCGCCCGTGGAGGTCAAGCAGGTCCCGGAGATCGTGCGCTTCGAGGCCGAGCAGCAGATCCCCTTCGAAATCAGCGAGGTCATTTGGCGTTGGCAGGCGTTCATGGACCCGGACTCTCCGGACATCGAGGTCGGTATCTTCGCCATGAAGCGCACCGACGTGGGGGATGTGCTCGATCGGTTCGAGGAGGTCCAGATCGACGTCGACGCCGTGCAGATGGCGCCGCTGGCACTGTACAACTTCGCCGACTTCGACGGCCAGAAGGCCGAGGACGGGGCCACCTTGGTGGTGGACGTGGGGGCCGACAAGACCGACCTGGTCGTCGCCGACGGGCCGCGAATCTGGACCCGCACCCTGCAACTGGGCGGGAACAACTTCACGGCCGCGCTGGTGAAGGCCTTCAAGCTCAGCTTCACCAAGGCCGAGAAGCTCAAGCGGACGGCGGCGACGAGCAAGTACGCGCGGCAGATTTTCCAGGCGATGAGGCCGGTGTTCGCGGAGCTGGTGCAGGAGATCCAGCGGTCGATCGGATACTACACCTCGCTGCACCGGGAAAGCCGGTTCAAGCGGGTGGTCGGGCTGGGCAACGGGTTCCGGCTGCCTGGGCTTCAGAAGTTCCTGGAGCAGAACTTGGCCATCCCGGTCGTCCGGGCCGACAGCTATAACAGGCTTCCGGCGTCGGCCGTGGTCAACGCGCCCGCTTTTGCGGAAAACGTTCTCTCGTTCGCCGTCGCCTACGGGCTGGCGCTTCAGGGCTTGGGTCTGACCAAGATCCAGACCAATCTCCTCCCCGCCGAGATCGCGCGGAAGCGGCTGTGGGCGCGGAAGCGCCCGTGGTTCGCTGCGGCCGCGGCCCTGGTCCTGGCGGCCCTGGCCGGGTGGGCGGCTCGCGTCAAGGTGGACAGCACCAGGCTCGATCCCAACCGGCCCCTGCCTCACTGGGAGCCGACGTTGGCGGCAGCCGAGAGCCTTCTTACTCAGAGGGACGAGGTCAGCGGCAGGCCCGGAAACATGATCCTCCGCGAGATCGACACCTTCGTGGCTTCGTGCCGAGCCCTCCGGGCAGAGCACCGCAGGCGACAGGGGCTCGACCAGGCCGAGGAAAAGAGGATCAAGGACTATCAGAACATGCTGGCCTTTCGGGGCCTCTGGGTGGAACTGCACTACATGATTTCCGAGGCCGTCAGGAAGGTGGCGACCGACCAGCCCCTGATGAACGAGGAGAATGTCGAGCGGTTGAAAAAGGTTGCGCGACCGCTGCGGAAGGTGGTCATGATCGAGTCGATCCGCGCCGACTACTACGAGGACGTGGCCAACCTGACGACGCGCGATCTGGAGCAGCTCCAGCCGGGGCAGGGGGGTCGGTTCTTACGGCCGCAGGTCAGGGGGGCGCCGCGGGCGGTCGGCGGCGCCGGCCAGCCGACTGTCGCCGCGGGTAAGCCGCGGCAGCGCGGGTTCGTGATATTTGTCACGGGCAAGACCCCGCTGCCTCAGGCGGCGGCCGGGAGGTTCCTTAACGACATCAAGGAAGGCCTGCGTGATGCGGCGAAGGGGTTCCCCTCCGTGGAATACGTCGCCGGGGTGCGGTATTTCCTGGGAACGCTTGGCCGGAAGGCACTGGGCGGATACCGGGGCGGCTATGCCCCGACCGGTCCGGACGGGAAGGAGCTGGCTGTGCTGGACCCGCTCACCGAAGAGGACGCGAGCAAAGACAAGGATTTCCGAATCGTCTGGGCGGTGGCCATCAAGGAGCCCCCGGTTCCGGTCCCTGAGATCTCGCCGGGCGGGAAGGGAGGTGTGAAGTGAACTTCCTGAAGGAAAACGCCTTCCTGGTAAGCACGGCGGCGGTGCTGGTGATCGCCTCGACGGGCCTGCTGGTCTGGGCCAGTCGCGAAGGAGGGACGGGCAGCGACTACGCCGCCCTGCGCACCAAGTACAGCCGGGAAATCGCCGCTTTGTCCCGCCCGCCGCGCGTCAACAAAGGTGTTGTGGACGCCGCCGAGCAACGCGTCAGCGTCATGCGGGGACACCATCTGAAGGTGGCGGAGGATTTCCTCGAGAGAGGCAGCGGTTACCCCGTCATGCGTTTCGCAGTCGAGGACGTCGGAGCGGACCGGCCCCGGCGCGCGTTTCCGATCGTCCCGAAGCTTTACGATCAGAGGGGCCTGCGGCTGGTGTTCCCGGTGCGATACCGCGACGAGGTGAAGGCGTTGCTGGCATCGCTGAGGCCAACCGAGCCCCCCACAAAGGAGGAGGTTGACAAAGAAAGGGAGCGGGCGGAGGCCAAGAGCGCCGCGGCGGGCGTCGCCCCGGCAGGCTCGCGATCGGCCGGGTATAGCGGCGGGCCCGCCACCCCGGCCGGCGGGCCGGGCAAGTCCGAGCCGACCCCCGCGGAGATCGCCCTCAGAAAGCTGGTCTTGGCCAAGGCGGCCGAGGGATGGGTGTACGCCGACGAAAGCGCCATGCACGTCGCGTTGCCGGCCGTCATGAACTACCCCAACGACGAGCTCTACCTGGCGCAAGTGACCTTGTGGGTCCAGCAGGACGTCATTGCGGCGATCCGCAAGACCAACGACGACGCGCAGCGGAGATTTGCCGTCAAGAAGCTGAGGGGGGTTGCCGGTTCGGCGATCAAGCGGCTGGTGGGGCTGAACGTGCGCGGATACGTTATGAGGCAGCGGCCGCGGGCCTTGCCGGCCTATGGCGCCGGCGGGCCGGGACCAAGGGTCGGGCCGATGGCCGCCCGGCAGGCCGCCGGCCGGGTCGTGTACGTCGGCTTCGCCACAATGAAGTCCGTCCCCGTGCCGATGCTCACCGAGCGAGTATGCAACAAGCTGTACGAGGTGGTGCACTACGATTTCACGGTGGTGGGTTCCGATCAGGAACTGCTGCGCCTCTACACCAACTTGTTGGCCCGGAACTATCACACCATCCTGGACGTGCGGATCGACGAACCGGGTCAGCAGCCGGCACAGGCGGGCGCACCCATGCGCGCCTTGGGTGCACCTGCCGAGGACCGGTACGATTACGGTCCCCATCCGGTGGTGCAGGCGAGAATCGTCGGCGAGCTGCTCCTGCTGGCTGACTTCACCCGCGGACGCTGGGACGAAAAGGCCAAGGAGTGGCATGCAACGCATCCCCCGTTGATGCCGGCGGAGTTCCTCCGAAAGATGAATGAGGTGGACCCCGGTGCCCTCCGCGAGGAGGACAAGGAAAGGCTCAAGTAAAGGGCCCGTGCCCGTGGCGGCGGGCGACGGAGGTGAGAACTCATGGCGCGTACGGAAGAGGCGAGCCTGGTCGAACGGCATGTCGAGAAGGCTGTCCTGGCAGCTACGGCGGTCCTCCTGGTGCTGGCCCTGCTGTTCAAGGTCGTCTCCAGCCCACGGAAGATCGAGTTGAATGGTTTTACGGGCGCCGGGCGCTTGAGGATGCCCGTCGAGAAGTTCCCCCCTGAAGAGGTGGATCAGCAGCTCCTCAGAAGGGGCGCGGCGCTCGAGGACCTGCTGGAAAAGAGCCCGATCTTGGCGCAGGAGCCGCCGGATTACCCGGGGCTGCTGGAAGGACAGTTCCAGACCCCCTACGATCCCTACCGTGTGCAGGGGTTCGTGCAGCTCGTTTCCGGGCGGAAGACCTCGGAGGTGAAGGGCCCGGCGCCGACCGAGAGGAAGCGCCCGGGCCTGCGTGATCTGACGCCTTTGCCCCGGCCCGAGGCTCCCATCGTCAAGATCGCGCACGAGGTGGTTAGGATTGCCCAGGCGGGCGGGGGGGGCTATGACTACAAGGAGACGGTCGCCGGCCACGGCGCGGCGGTCTTTCCGCATGGAGAGCTTCTCAAGAAATGGCGGGAAGCACTGGAGAAGTCCGGGATTCCGCCCATCTTTGTCGTATCTGCGACGGAGGTCCAGCGCAGGCGGCGGCTGCCCGGGGGCGCCTGGAGCGCGCCGGAGACGATCTCCATCGTGCGCCGGCGCCCAAACCCGCTGCCCCCCCTGCCGGGAAAGTTCGACGGAAAGGACCTGGACGGACTCCGCAAGGCCATTGCGGCTTTGGCCCAGAACCAGAAATGGATCCTTGAGCCGGAGTACTACGATATCTACGGGCCCGACCGCAAGTGGGTCTCCTGGATGATCCACAAACCTCGAACGCGCGTCAGCGATCTGCAGGGCATTCCCGCCGGCACGCCGGCCGCCCCGACAACCCCCGCGAGACCGGCGACTCCGACGACCCCCGCCACTCCGAGAGCACCCGGGCAGCTCCCCAGGGCACCCAGGCAGCTCCCCTACGGGCCGGGGGGGGCCGGGGGCTACACGGGGGGGCCGGATCCGCGCAGGCGTTATCCGGACGTTCTCCCGGCCCGCCGGCCCGCGCCGACGCCGCCGGCCGGCCCCGGCGCTCCGCAGGTGACGGCGCAGGTGTTGCCGCTCCAGCGGCAGTTGGATGACCCCAAGGGCATCCTGGAGGTGTGGTTTCACGAAATGGACCTGGCCGTAAGCACGGAATACGCCTACCGGGTCCGGCTGGTGGTGATCAACCCGCTGGTGGGCGAGGCCCAGGACGTGGCCAAGCCCGCCGACGCAGAGGTCGTCATGCTGACCACGCCCTGGTCGGATTGGTCCGGGCCGGCGTCCGTGAAACGCCCGACCAGGTTCTTCGTTGTGGGTGGATCGGAGCAGCAGGGAATCGTCGTGGTCAGGGCCTTTGCGAAGAAGTGGGGCCAGACGGTCTCCACACGCTTCACCATCCTCCGCGGGCAGCCCATCAACGCGTCCGCGGCTGCAGATGTTCTCCTCCCCAGTGGGGAAACCAAGCGGACCGCCGTGGAGTTTCAGACCGGCGCCCTGGCCGTGGATTTCAATTTCCAGCGCAAACAGCGGCTGGCCAACACGGAACATGTCCGCTCGACTACGGAATTGCTGTACCTGGACGCCGACGGGGAGCTCCGGACGCGTACGGAGGCGAGTGACAGGGCCTCCAAGCAGTACAAGGATCTTGACGAAGAGGTCAAGACGGCGGCTTCGGGGGGCCGTCGCAGGCGATAGAATAAAATCCTGGAGATTTTCAGCTTGCGGCCCGATCGAGGCATTAAGTATGCTTTGCCGAAGACGGCTGAATTGCCGATAACGTACCTGAGGTGCTCACAGCCCTTGTACATAAATATTTATTGTTCTGCAGGTTCGAGAGCCGCACCCGTTGCGTGGGACCCCGGCGGGTCCCGAAGACGCACCCGCCCTGTCGACGCCGGAAGGCGCCGTCGCGATGGTGCTTCTGGCAGATCGCCAGGCGGTATCTGAAAGGAGGCTAGCCTTGCGACCTCTGACATGTTGCCGGGCGGTGCTGTTGGCGAGCGTGATCTTGATGTTTTCCGGCTGGGCGGCCGTCTGGGCCCAGGACGCGGAAGCCGATCAGGCCCAGGCGCTGTTGAAGCACGGCATTGCGCAATACAAGAAGCGGAACTTCACAGAGGCCCAGGCCACGCTGTTGAAAGTCGACAAGAGCAAACTCTCAGATTCTCAGCGGAAGCAACGGGATTCGTATCTGGAGAACAGCCGCGAGGCCATCCGCAAGCAGGCGGCGGCCATGGAGGCGTATGAGTCCGGTCAGGAGGCCCTGAAGGCCAACGACCTGGCGAAGGCCGAGACGCTCTTCAAACAGGCGGCGGAAAGCGAGTTCCTGCCCGAGCCGGTGCGGAGGGATGCCCGGGCGCAGCGTGCGTTGGTGACTCGGAAGATGGCCGCAGCCAAGGCCGTCCCCCGCTCTTCGGAGCCGAAGACGGCCCCGGCCGCCGAGCCGGTGAAGAAGCCCGCCCCTGCCAAGAAACCGGCACCGGTCGAGCAGCCCAAGCCGCCGGCGCCATCCCCGCCGCCGGCCAAGCCGGCAGCCCCGAAGCCGCCAAAGGCACCTGAGCCGGTCAAGCCCCTGGCGCCGCCCGAGCCGAGGGAAGTTCCCCCGTTGCGCGTGCCCGTCGCCCGGCCGGCCAAGCCGACCCAAGCCGAGCAGGCCAGCAAGGAGGCGGAGAAGCGGCTGGTTGCCCTTCAGCGGCGGATAAGCCAAGCGAAGGCGGAAGTGGCCCTGGGCAATGAGGCGCTGGGGCGGGAGCAGGTGGACAGGGCCATCCAGCATTTCCAGAAGGCCCTCGAGATCGTGCCGAACTACGAGCCGGCAACGAAGCGTCTGGCCTTTGCGCGGAGCCTGGTAGGCGAAGGCGGGGGGGGAGAAGGCGCGATCAGCCGGCTGGAGCGCGTCCGCCGCATCCGCAGGCAGCGAGCGGAGGTCTCGTACGCCCAGGCGCTGAAGCGGGCGCGGGAGGCCATGCAGGCCGCTCGGGGCCCGGCCGATTTCGAGAGGGCCTACCAGGAAGTCAAGTACGCCCAAACGCTGCTGGCGACCAAGAAGAGCCTGTTTGCCGATGCCGAGTACCGCGACAAATGGCTGGAGACCGACAAGCTGCTGGACTGGATCCGCATGGAAAAGGACGAGTGGGAGAAGAAGCGGGTCCAGGAGCAGCGCCATGAGATCGAGCGGCGAAAGTGGCAGCGAAAGCAACTGATTATCCGCCAAAAGGCGGAGAAGATTCGGACGCTCAAGAATCAGGTTCGCGGCATGCGGGATGAGGGGAAGTTCAAAGAGGCCGTCGAGATCCTCGACCGCATCCAGAAGCTGGAACCCACAGACACGTGGGCCCACGAGTGGCACGAGCAGCTCAGCCGGTTTGTGTTGTTGTTGGACGAGAAGGAAGCGCACCGGACGGGGCTGCGGGAAGAGCACAAGCAGTTGGCGGACATCCGCTGGTCGCAGGTGCCGTGGTATGAGATGCTTCGGTATCCGCGCGACTGGAAGGAGATTACCCTGAGGCGCCGCCCGTTCGGTGCCGGCGAGGTCGCCGAAAGCGAGGCCAGTCGGGCCGTCCGAAAGGAGCTGCGAAAGGTCCTGCCCAGGCTGGAGT
>CAZNSB010000091.1:0-8930 GCA_964575155.1 uncultured Planctomycetaceae bacterium
GACGGCAGGCGTCTGGCCGTCGTCCTGGCCCCGCAGGGCGGGCGGGAGTCGCGCCGGGCGCAGCCGACCAGGCACCTGGAGGTCTGGGACCTGCTCGCCGCAAAGCGGATCGACGCCGACTTCGGCGACACCGGCCGGCTGAGGGCGGCGGCGTTCTCGCCCGACGGCAAGCTCCTGGCCGCCGGCGGCGCCCGCGGCAAGATCTACCTCTGGGACGCCGCCGGCTTTAGGCGCGTCGGCACCATCGACGCCCACGAACGCGGCGTCGCCGCGATGGTCTTCACGCCGGAGGGGCAGCGGCTGATCACCGCAGGGGGCAGGCCGGCCCTGGCCGGCTGGGACGTCCGCACCGGAAAGGCCGTCCTCTCCTTCGCCGGCCACAGCGGCGCCGCCGGGGACCTGGCCGTCTCCGCCCGCCTGCCCCAGGCGGGCGCCTGCACCCTGGTCTCGGCCGGACGCGACCGAAAGGTCATCCTATGGCGGCTCCACGGGCAGGGCGCACGCCCCGCCGCCGCTCCCCGCCCGGGCAAGATCGACCTGAAGGCCTCCGGAAACTACCAGGCGGGCAAATGGAAGTACGAATACACCATCCTTCACCCCGGGTCGAAGTCGGAGCGGCGGGCCGGCAAGCTCACCTACGCGGGGCGGGAGCTGACCGGCGCGTGGATTCTCGACCGCATCCGGACCCCCTGGGGCGTCATGCAGTACAGGGGGACCCGCGATCGCTTCAACGCCGGCTGGCTGCTTCGGCTGACGGGCGACGGGGCGATCGACCCGACCCGCGGCCGCCTGCTGCCGACCCCGCAGGCCGCCACCGGGCCCGCCCGCGACATCGAGCACGTCCTCTCCCGCCGCTACCAGAAGTGGAACTACGAGTGCTTCTACGCCAACGCCTCCTCACGCAGCCGCTGCACCGTCGGCGTACTGAAGTTCGCCGGCCGGACGATCGCCGGCAGGAAGCACGGCCAGTTCATCTGGACGCCCTGGGGCAAGATGATCCACCACCAGCGGCGTTACCAGCGCGGCTGGCTGCCCGCGGGCTGGACCCGCCCCGACCCCAAGGGCGAGGAAATCACCAGCCCCGACCCCGCGACCAGCAGCCGCGTCCGCCGGCGCTCTACCGAGCTGACCAAGCACCTCCGCAGCTTCGTGCTGACGGTCCGCTACCACGGCGCGGCCGACAAGCCGTACTACAGGCTGGTGCTGACCGTCCCGCCGCTTGAGCGGAAGGAGGAGCGGTTCGAGATGATCCGCTTCCCCGACGGGCGGCAGGCGGGCAGGATCATCGACGGGCTGGCCCTCGAAGGCTTCCTGGCCGCCGCCGCGGACGTCAGCGGCAGGAAGATCGCCCCTCCCAAAGGGCCGGCCTACACGCTGACGGTCACCGGCCCGCCGGGGATGGTCCTGTACGAGGACCTCGGCTGGGGGCTGGGGATGCTCCGGCGGCTCGACGCCCTGCGAAAGGTCCTGCCCGACGAGCCCGCCAAGGACATGGACAAGCTCCTCGCCCGCCTCGCCGGGCACCGCAAGCAGTGGGAAGGCCAGGCCGGGCTTTTCCTCGGGGACTACGTCGAGGCCGCCAGCCTCGGCCAGAAGAGCCCGGGCACCCACGTCAGGCTGCGCGGCGGCCGCTGGACGGTCAGCATGGGGCGAAAGGGCACCTTCGGCGCGTGGATGACGCCGCGGGGGCTGGTCTTCATCGAGACGGCCCTGGACAAGTGCGCCTTCCGCATCCACTACGACGCCGCGCAGCGGTGCTATTGGCTGGAGTACCTGGGCAAGGGCGAGAAATCCGCCGCCAAGGGCAAGGCCCACCACCGGGTGAAGATGGTCCGCGTGCCGGCGCCGCCCCGGCCGACGGAGCCGGCAGGGACCACCGGCGCCCCGGCCGGGGGCTCGCCGCCGGGCTGAGCCGATCGGGCGGGAGGGGCGACCAGGATTTTCTAATTAGTTAAACAATTTCCCTTGAACTTCCCCGCGGGGCGCGCGTCCAATAGGCATATCTAATTCATTAGAACAACGGCGTTCTCACGAAAGGGGCACCTTATGGCCAGGCCGACGAGCCGGCACCCCACCGAGCTGGAGCTGGAGATCCTCAAGGTCCTCTGGCGGGACGGCCCCGCGCCGGTCCGGCAGGTCCGCGACGCCATCGCGGGCTTCCGCGACCTCGCCGCCACCTCCGTGACCACCGTCATGAACATCATGGTCGAGAAGGGCTACCTCGCCCGCCGCAAGGCCGGCGGCAGCTTCGTGTACCGCCCGCGCGTCACCCGAAAGAGCACCACCCGCCGCATGCTCCGCGACCTGCTCGACCGCGCCTTCGACGGCTCCGCCGCCGCCATGATGCTCGGCCTGGTCGAGACAGCCGACCTGGACGCACGCGAGGTCGGCGCCCTGCGGGCGCTGCTGCGGCGAAAGTCAGGGGAGGGCCGGCAGTGAACCTCACGGCGATCCTCGACGCCCAGCTCTGCGAGCGGGCCGTCGCGACGGCCGGGCACTTCCTCTGGCAGGCCGCGGCCGCGGGCGCCGTCGGCTGGGCGGCGGCCCGGGCGATGGGGCAGGCGTCCGCGCGGGCGCGATACGCCGTGCTGCTGGCGGCGCTGCTGGTAATGGCCGCCTGCCCGATCGCGACGTTCTGCATGCTCGACTCTCCCCCGTCCGCCGCCCCTGAGCCGGGCGCCGAGCCCGTCGCCGCGGCGCGGGCCGAGCCGGTGGCCCCCCCGCCAGGCGCCCCCGGCGCGGCGCCGGTCGAGCGAGGGGCCCCGGTCGAGCCCGCCCCGGCCCCGCCCGCGGCGAGCGCCGCCGGCCCCCCGCCGGCCGAAGCCCCGGCCCCCGACGTTCCCGCCGAGCCCCTCTGGCACCGCTGGCGGCCCTACGCCCCGCACATCGCGGCGGCCTACCTGATCGGCCTGGCCGGCATGCTGGCACGGCTGCTGGCGGGACCGGCCGGGGGGCGGCGGCTGCGGCGGATCGCCGAGCCCGTCACCGACGCGTCGATCCTGGCGGCCCTGGCCGAGGGGGCCCGCCGGCTGGGGCTGCGGGTCACGCCGGCGGCGTATTGCCGCAAGGTCGCCGCGCCGACCGTGCTGGGCGTCCTCCGCCCGGTCATCCTGCTGCCCGCGGCGCTGGGAACCGGCCTGTCCGCCCAGCAGGTTCAGGCCATCCTCGCACACGAGCTGGCCCACATCGCCCGCTGGGACCACCTGGTCAACCTTCTCCAGCGGCTGATCGAGGCGGGGCTGTTCTTCCACCCGGCGGTGTGGCTGATCGGGCGGGCCATCCGCGACGAGCGCGAGAACTGCTGCGACGACCTGGCCGGCGGCGCCGAGCCGGTGGCGTACGCCTCGGGCCTGGTCCGCCTGGCCGAGCAGGCCCTCGACCGCCGGGCCCCCGCCGGCCTGCAGGCCGCCGACAGGCCCTCGCGCCTGCGCCGGCGGATCCAGCGCCTGCTGGGCGGAACCGGCCACGAGCAGGTCCGCCTCCGCCGAGGCTGGCCGGTGGCCCTGCCCGTGCTGGCCCTGGCCCTCACGGTGCTGACCGTCCTGGCCATCGGTATCGGCAAGGGCGGCCCTTCGGCCCCCGAGGATGGCCCGGCCCCCCAGCCCGCCGCCAAGCCGGTCGCCACGCAGCCGGCAGCCGAGGCGACGGAACCGGACGTCGGGGGCCTCATCCGGTCTCTCGCCGGCGGGCACAATGACGGCAAGGCCCGGGCGGCTTATGGCCGGTTGGTGGGCATCGGCAAGCCGGCAATCCCTCAGTTGGTCAAGGGCTTGAAGGACCCGGTCAGGAACGTTCGCTGGCTATGCGTCCAAGCCCTTGGGGCGATCGGAGGCCGGGACGTCCTGCCCGGCCTGCTGGCCGCACTGGCCGATGAAGACAAGGACGTGCGACGGTACGCCGTTTCGTTCCTGGGCCAATGGGGCGCCGAGGATAAAGCCGCCGTCGGCGCCCTGAAGAAGGCACTGCGCGATCGGGACGCCGAGGTGGTCTTCCACGCCGTCGTGCAGTTGGACCGGCTTGGGAACGCCGAACTGAAACGAGACCATCGCCTCATCGACGCCTTGTGCGCCAAGTTGGCCGACCCGGACAAGAGGCAGCGGTCGCATGCCGCTGAGGCGCTGGGGTACATTGGCAGCGACCGGGCGGTTCCTGCGCTGCTCCGAGGGTTCGCCGAGCCCGGCCTGTACGTCCGCAACGCCCTGGTGAAGATCGGCTCTCGCAAAACCGTGCCGCCGCTGCTGGCGATGTTGGCGGACGACAACGCGAAGCGGGACGTGCGAGAGAAAGCCGCCTTGACGCTACGCGAGCTCGGCGACCGCCGTGTCAACGCCGCCGCGGTGGCGCTGCTGAAGTCCTCCGAGGCTTGGCTTCGCCGGGCAGGCGTGACGGCGCTCGGCTTCCGGGGCAATCGTGACGCGGTGGCGCCGTTGGCCGAAATCGCCGCCGACGCCCGCGACGACAGCACCGTCAGAAGGGCCGCAGCGGAATCCCTGGGGCGAATCGGCGATACCAAGGCCGTCGACGCCCTCACCAAGGCGCTCGCCGCAACGGAAGCGTACGTCCGCAGGGCGGCCGCCCAGGCACTGGGGAAGGTGAAATCCCCTCAGGCCGTACCCGCCCTGATCAAGGCGCTCAAGGACCCGAACACCCAGGTGGCGATGTCCAGTGCCTACTCCCTCGGCCGGATCGGCGACACCAGGGCCGCCGACACGCTGGTGAAGTCGTTCGACAGGGACGATGCCCTTGTTGGCATGGCCGCGTCCGTCCACTTCGCCAATCTCGCCACCGTCTGCCACCACGCACTGGTCGCGATCACGGGCCGGGAGATCACGCCGAAGAAGATCGACATGATCCGGGGCCGCGATCAGCTCAACGGCGTCCGCGCGGCATGGCGCAAGGCGCTTGATCCAGCCAAGCCGACCAAGCCGGCGGCTGCGGCGGCGACGTTGGAGGCCCTGGAGCGGAGCGCCTCGCCGCCTGAAGACTACGCCGTCGTCCCCGCAGGCGACATCCGGAAGCCACGGCCGAGACCGACCAACCAGGACGGTTGGTACGGCGGGACGACCCTGCGCGGCAGAAAGGTCCAGGTCCGCGTCAAGCCCCACGCATTGCGGCTGCTTTCGACGGAAGGCAAGGTGCTGGCCCAACTCGACGCCGATGGCTACCAACTCGTCTACGACGTAGACACCCGCGAACTGTTCGGCCTGCGCAAGGGAAGGGAGTTCAAGGGCCTGGACGAGAATCTCAAGGTCGCAGAAACCTTCAGGACGATTCTGCGTGGCCGGACCCATGTGGTTGTGAACGAACGGACCGGCCCCATCGTGGTCAAGTACGGCGTCAAGAAGATGCACGGCCACTATGAACGTGGAGGCGAGGGGTCCCCGCCCTCCGACGAACGGAATCCTCCCCCGGGCTACGCTGTCTACGATGCGAAGGGGCGCGTGCTACAGGCCGAATCGGAGAAGTCGGGATGGCATGTCGAGAAGTTCTATCCGACGTGCATGACCACGGTCACGAGGGTCGATGGGAGGGCCCTTTACCGGATCGTCAGCTACGACGGCAAGCACAGTTGGTCGCCGAAGGACCAGGCCGCGGGGACAGGCAGGCCATCTATCATATCGAGCGCCCAGTCCCTCTTCGTTATCTGCTGGTACCGGGCGGCCGGAGAGAGAGACAACGTTCGTATGGCCGCCCTGGACTCGAAGCTCCGCCCTGTTCACGGGACCGCCGTCATGAAGGGCGCCTCTCGGGCCGCGCTGCTCGGGAGCCGGCTCGCTGTCGCAGGCCACAGAGGCGGCACCGTCCGTTGGGTCATCCACGACCTTCCCGGCAAGACGGCGTCAACGCCTCGCTCGGCAACCGGCCCGGACCGAATGCGGGTCGTTGGTGTGGGGTTCAAGTCCTTCCCGGACAATGACCGCCGAATCCTGATGGTTGTCCAATGGTACACCCAGCAGCCCACGGAGAAGAGGATCAGCCAGCCGTTCGTCCTGGACTCCCGCGATGGCAAGGTCGTCTGGACCGGGCCGGTCTTTCCCGGCAGCGGTCGGTGGGGTTCTCAGATCCGTCCGGCCCCCGGGAAAGGCGTCGGGCTTCGTTTCCCCATCGATGCCGATCGATGGGGCGCAATCGCCCCGGCAGCAGTTGGGAGGGACGGGGCAGCGGACGGGCCGGCACCGAGAGCTTCGCCGACGAGCAGGCCCGCGAGATTCGAGATTCGCGGGGACAAGCCAGTCACCTGCGTCGTTGACGTTACCACAGGCAAGGTCGTCCACAGGCTTGGAACGGGTAAGTCGAGCGGCTATACGGGTCAGTTCTCGCCGGACGGAATGTACCTGGCGATCGGAGGGAGCGAGTGGCTGGAAGTCTATCGCACCAGGGGGTGGAAGCTGCTATACGACATCAAGGTCGGCGGAGTTGGCTTCCCGCTGGCATTCTCGCCGGACAGCAGAAAGCTGGCCTGGTCTGGCGGTTCCGCCGATGCCGATGTGCGCCTCCTCGATCTCCGCACGGGCAAGACCGTTCGCCGACTGAAGCTTCCAAAGGGAAGACTGCGCGTTCTCAAGTTCTCGCCCGATGGCAAGCTCTTGGTCGGCGGCGCGTACAGCCGGCCCCGTATCTACGTCTGGAACGCTGTCACGGGTAGACAGACCGAGACGATCACCAGGCCGAAAGGGAGCATCGTCGATCTGGCTATCTCGCCAGACGGCAAGACAATGACCGTGGCGACGACCGTGGTGCGTTCTGCAACCGTCGAGATGGGCGAAATGCGCGGGAAGCGTACTTGGACGAAGGTGGCGGCCTTCTATGGCCTGCTGCGCCCATCAATAGCCTACGCGCCGGACGGATCAACACTGGTCATCGGTGGTCGTGGCATCCCGCTGTCCTTTCACGACCCCAACACTGGGCGGCGCCGCAAAACGCCGAACTCCCTAGCCCGCATCACCGGAAGATTCCGCCTCACGCCGGACGGGAAGCGCGTAGTCATCCTCGAGTATGATCGTATGCACTTGTTCGACACCACAACCGGACAGCTCGTGAGCATTTGGTTCTTCCGCGGCAAGTGCCGCCCAAGCAGCGTGGCCCTGTCGCCGGACGGCAGTCGCGCAGTCATCACCCAAAAACTCCCCATCCGATACGATTGAAGAAACCGGGATGGTTACGAATGGCCCATCCATGACGCCCGGGCCGACAGGACCTGGCCGGTGACCGGCCTGGAACTCAGGCCGATTTGCAGCGAAGGCAAGTACGTCATCTACGTAAGGCGCAACAGGGAGGGCAAGGACTATCTCTATCGCGCACAGATCAAGCTGCCGGAATGATGACCTGCGGAGCGATGCTCGGGACGCCTGGGCTGCCCCCCAGCATCCCCCCGATTTCTCTCTCTTCGGCCAATCCGTCTCTGGAACGAGCCGGGCGCAGCCGGTGGCCATGGCCTGCCAACGAGAAACGGAGACAGCGGCGCCGACAAGAGAAGACGATACGATGTCGGTGGGCATTGATGCCCTCGGAGATTCAATGCACTGACCGGAATGTAGCTGCTGATGGTGGAGACTCGCCCTGATGACGAACGACCGCACGGACGCACCGAGATCTGCCAGGCACTGGAAACAGTGGGCAGTTCCTGTGGGAGGGATCTTGCTGGCGATCGGGATCGCCGTGTCGATCCGGCTTGTCCTGTCGTCCCGCAGCCCCCCCGCGCACGAGGGCTTCCTGCACCGCTTCACCGATGGAAAGCTCTGCGGATACCTCGATGACAACGGCGCCATCATTGTGGCCCCAACCTTCAAGTACGCCTCCACTTTCTCCGACGGCCTGGGGATGACAGTGACTCGCGACGGCAGGCTCGGCTTCATAGACGCGACCGGCCGGACGGCGATCCCTCACGAGTTCAAGTGGTCTCAGGGATTCTACGACGGCCTGGCTCGCGTGACCACGATGGACGGTCGGTGCGGGTTCATCGACCATGGCGGGAAGATGGTCTTCGAGATCGACCGCCATGCTCTCTGTGCCCGGTTCAGCGGGGGCCTCGCCGCCATTGGGCTGCCGAAGCGTTCCGGCGACCCGGCCTCGGGTTGCACGTATGGCTATCTGAACAGGAACGGTAAGCTGGCGATCCCGCCTCGTTTCGATCGCGCAGAAGATTTCTACAACGGATACGCCGCCGTTCGTGTCGGCGAAAAGTGGGGCCTGATCGACACTACGGGACGTCTCGTGATGGAGCCGATGTACGAATCGATCGCGACGTGGGTCTCTTCCGGCTATGAGGACGGGTTGATCCCGGTCCGGCAGAAGCGCCTGTGGGGCGCCGCCGACATCTCGGGCAAGCTGTTGATCGCGGCAAAGTACAAGCGGCTGGAGGCATTCCGTGGCGGACTGGCCTGCGCCCAGGACTCGTCCGGGAAGTTCGGGTACATCGACACACAAGGCGACTGGGCGATCCCCCCGACATTCGACTGGGCCTCGCCATTGTTTGACAACGGCCGTGCCGCGGTATGGGTGGCGGGCCGGCACATCGCGCTGATCGATACTGAAGGGAAAACCGTCTCGACGGTCGCCTTCACGCCGAAGCTCAGCGGGCGCGGCCGGGCATCACACGGCGTCTGGGAGTTCAGCGGAACAACCGCGGTCCGCTGCCTCCTGCTGCGAGCCGACGGGACGGTCCTGTGGCCAAAGCGGTAGTTCGTGCATAAGGACAGTTATCTGCTCTGTAGAAAACCATACGGTTTTGCTCAATAAAGGCTTGCGCGATTGTGGTTGAGGCCCTACACCATGGACCATGAGCACGACCAGCAAATCGCCACGGAAGGTGCTGCTGGCGGCGCAGGCGGCGGCCAGGGGGGCGCTGCCGACGTATGCCCATCGCTGCAGCCCCAAGGTCTACACCCAACATCACCTCTTCCCCTGCCTGGTCCTGAAGGCCTTCCACA
>CAZNSB010000091.1:8940-10041 GCA_964575155.1 uncultured Planctomycetaceae bacterium
CAAGACCGACTACCGGGGCAGCGTGGCGATCCTGCCACTGGCGATTGACGGCGGGCACAAAGCCCGTCTGCTGGCCATTTCCCCCGACGGCCGGGCGGGGCTGTTCGTCCGGCTTGTCGGCGGGTCCAGCGAGCTGGCCTGGGGCTCGCTGAGGTGGCCGGCCGGCCGTGCCCCCGCCACCCGCCCGGCGCCCGTCACGACCCGGCCGGCGGCGGGTCGATCTCTGCCGGCGGAAGCACTTCTGCAAAAGCGAGAATCTGTGAATTGGCGACTCTGTGAAGTGGCTGTCAGCACGGCACTTACAGCCGAAACGGCCCCGGTCGCCCGGGGGTCGGCCCCGCGGCGGGAAGAGGCCAAACCCCCGCCGAACCCAGCAGTTAACGCATCCGGGGGCCCGCAGCCCTTCCTGCTCGCACTGGGGACGGTTTTTCTTCGGCAGCCCGGATTTTTCGCTTGACAGAGTGCCGAATCGCTGTAGAATCTGTGTAGCAGTAGCAAGGCAGCAGGGCATGACGTAACGGCGGAGCGGCCCGCGAGCCTCGGGCCAAGCCGCGAGCGAGGGATGGTGTAGGTCATTTCAGGTCACCACCCACCGGCTTGACCCGTCGGGTCGTCTCGCAGTCCTTTGGTTGCCGTTCGTGCAGTGAGGGTCGTTTGGACTATCACAGAGGCGGGGCCTTCGGGCCGCCGGAAGCCCGCGGCGCGGGTTCCGCGTGCCCGTCGGCCGGTGTAAAAGGGCCTCAGAGCCAACAACGAGAGGGAACAAAGCGGAAGATACCGGGGCCGGAGCGCCCCGGGTGTCCGCATCCCCGAGAACCTGGAGGGTCGCAAGATGAACGGAGTACAGAGGGGCAACGCCCGTGTACGTCTGCTGGTGTCGGTGTGCGCCTGCGTCCTTTGCCTGGGGCTGATGGGTCCTCCGGCGTGGGGCGACCTGCTGGCGGACTCCGGGCTGGCCATGTCCGGCTGGAAAGGAACGGTCACCAGCAACTACACCTACGGTTCGGTGGTGTTGGACGTCGTGCTGGACTTCGCCGTCTTCGACGTGGGCGACTACCCCGGGGACGACCCCTCCAGCGGCAGCGAGTATGTCTACGCCTA
>CAZNSB010000091.1:10141-13128 GCA_964575155.1 uncultured Planctomycetaceae bacterium
ACGGCGGGCTGCCGGTCCCCGGCGCCGACATGCCCTCCCCCATCCCCGAGCCGGGCTCGCTCTCGCTGATCTTCCTGGGCTCGGCCCTCCTGCTGGTCCGGCGCAGGAGGTCCCGGCGCTGAGGCATCCTCCGGCGCCTCGCGTCCATGCGGTGTGAGGCGGCGGGGGGCGTTGGCGAGGTGCCTTGCTGACGCCCGCGGGTCCTGCTTGGCCGCAGCCCCCGCCGCGGCGGGCAGGCCGGGGCCAGGGAAGGCGGGTGAATCCCATCGGGGGATATATGTATTTTCCTTGCCAGAAAGCCCCAGGATCATTTTTTTGCGCATTTCGGGTTTTTCCCCTTGACAAATCTGCCATGACATGTAAATATCTCTGATAAGGCACCAGGGCCTCAGTGAACAGCGGTTCGGCCCGCGAGCCTCGGCCAAGCCGTGAGTGAGGGACGGGGACGACGATTTCTGCCCCCCCGCCGGTTTGACCCATCGGGTCGCGCCGCAGCCCATTCGTTGCCATCCGTTCAGCGAGGGTCGTTTGGACTTTCAGACAGGCGTGGCCATCGGGCTGACGGCAGCCCGCCGGCCGGTGCAGAAGGGCCTCAGAGCCGACAAAGAGAGGGAACAAGGCGGCAGATTCCGGGGCCGGAGCCCCCCGGGCCGGCCGCACCCCCGAAAACCTGGAGGGTCGCAAGATGAACGGAGTGCAGAGGGGCAACTCCCGTGTGCGTTTGGTGGTGTCGGTGTGCGCCTGCGTCCTTTGGCTGGGGCTGATGGGTCCTCCGGCGTGGGGCGGCCTGCTGGCGGACTCCGGCCTGGCCATGTCGGGCTGGAAAGGAACGGTCACCAGCCACTACACCTATGATTCGATCGTGCTGGACGCCGTGCTGGACTTCGCCGTCTTCGACCTGGGCGACTACCCCGGGGACGACCCCTCCAGCGGCAGCGAGTATGTCTACGCCTATCAGGTATTCAACCTCAGCAGCAGCACGGTCGGCGTGACGGCGTTCTCCGTCGGGCTGGCCAGCGGAAGCGGCGCCGGCAACATCGGCGACGACACCTCCGGCACGCAGCCCGGGGTCGCCGGCGGGATCTCGTCGGACCTGGCCAGCATCGGCTCCGCCAGCGCCCACTGGGGCTTCGGGTGGGCCAGCGGCAGCGAGATCGCGCCGGGCTCCCACAGCACGGTGCTGCTGTTCACCAGCCCCAACGAGCCGGAGTGGAACAGCGCCACCGTGACCAACGGCGGGCTGCCGGTCCCCGGCGCCGACATGCCCTCCCCCGTCCCCGAGCCGGGCTCGCTCTCGGTGATCTTCCTGGGCTCGGCCCTCCTGCTGGTCCGGCGCAGGAGGTCCCGGCGCCGAGGCGCCCCCCTGGGCCTCGCATCGACGCCCTGAGCGGATCGGCCGGGTCAACGGGATTGCCCGTTTGCCCTGTGGACCGCCCGCCCACACGCGCCCGTGCCGACACGTTCCTGCTCATTCCCTGCCCCGACCCCGAAACGCCCCTGGCGGGGGGCAACTTGACCTTCGCCAGGTAGATGCTCGTCTTGCCCTCGTGGGAAGAGTAGTAGCTGACCCACAGCAGCCCCTCGTGGAACACCAGGCCGGGGTAGCTCGTGTCGCCGCCGGAAGGCAGCGTCAGCAGCGGCCGGAGGGCGGGCTTCTTGACGTCCAGCCACAGCAGGGAGGTGTTGGGCCTGCGTTTTTCATCGTAGCACCGCCCGGCGGCGACGAAGCGCCCGCCGGGCAGGCGGATCATGTGAGGCCCGCCGAACTCCCGGATGCCCTTCAGGTGCTTCCAGCTCCACTGGGTATAGGGCGGCCGGGACACGCCCAGACTCGACGGGCGAGCCAGGCAGTAGCAGGTGCCGTCCTCGACGAACACGAGCGAGTCCTCGCCGACGTTGTTCCTGACCCTCTCGACGAGGGTCTTGAACGTCCGCCCGTCCCTGCTGGTGTAGAGGCGGATGAACCGGGGCCCGGTCACCGTGTAGCCGTTGGAGTAGGCGATGCCCTTGTGCCAGGTCACCCGCCAGAGCCAGAAGTTCTCCTCGCCGATGGCGGTCGGCTTGCCCCACTGCCGGCCGTCGGCGGAGAAGTAGGAATAGGTCCGGTAGTGATTGACCGTCTTGCCCGCCGCGCGCTTCCGGTGCGAGGCCGCCGACACCAGCATCAGCTTGCCCTCGGGCGTGATCGACAGCTTCGCGTCGCGCATGTCCGGGAGCCTCGGGTCGGGCGTGGTCAGCAGGGCCGCCGACGTCCACTCCTTCCCGTCGCCCGAGGCGATCACGCGGATCTTCCCGTCGAGCGAGGCGTGCCCCCTGCCCTCGCGGAACACGCAGAACCATTTGCCCTGGAACCGGATCAGGTCGGTGAAGGCGTTGTGCGGCGCCTTGCTCCAGATTCGCCTGACCGACACGAGTTCGGGCAGCTTCGCCGGGGCTGTGTTCCCGTCGCTGCCGTCGCCGGAGGCGTAGCGGACAATCCCGCCTTCCCCAATCCGGCCGAACGTCCGGTGGGCGACGAGAGCGTCCTCCCTTTCAGCGGACCGCGAGCCCCCCCCGTACATCATGAGCGCAGCGCCCGCAATTAGGATCCGCCCGCAAGTCCGATCGCTTCGCATGATTCCCATCTCCTCTTTCCTCTTGCCCTTGTCCGGGGCCGGCCTGGCCGCTATCTCGCGCGGCGCCAGCTTCTCCGTAGAGAGGACCATGATATCCAGAAATGCCCTGATCTCGTGCTGAATCTCCGGCCTGGTTCAAGCCCGGGTAACACTTTCGGCGATGATTGGCCGTCGAACCGGCGGTTCCAAGCAGCCTCAGCCGTCCCGACGGGACTGGATCCTCCGGGCCCGCGAACTTGCCCTGCCGGTGGGCGAGCTTCGCCTCCAGGTCCTTCTGCGCGACCGTCGTGCCGTCCACGCTCACGGACGCGAGCCCCGCGTTGGCGAGCAGGATCGCCTGCAACTTCTCGACCATCTGTTCCGCGAACGTCG
>CAZNSB010000092.1:0-13067 GCA_964575155.1 uncultured Planctomycetaceae bacterium
GGGGTCGCCGGACAATTCCGACCAGGCGTCCTCGGCGGCGCCGTTGAGAACCTTGGTGGCCTCCGTCTTCGCCTCGTTCACCAGGTTCGCCCGGCCCTGCCGGGCCTTGATCACGTCGTCGAAGGCCTTGATCGCCGCCAGCGGCACGGTGTAGCGGTCCAGGAGGATGGACTGGATCTCGATCCCGCTGCGGACATCGTCGAGCCGCTCCTGGGCGAGGGCCGCCACGTCGGCGGCGAATCTCTCGCGTTCGGCGACGTAGATGAAATCGGCGGTCCGCTTGGCGGCGGCGCGGATGGCGGCGTTGCAGACGGCGGCCTCGATGAGCCTCTCGGCGTCGAGGACGTTGGCCAGGTGGTGGAGCACGCGCTCGGGGTCCGGCGCGCCGGCGCGGGTGCCGATGCGGTAGTTGCAGGTGAGCTTCACGTGCACCAGGGCGCGGTCGCCCGTCAGCAGCGCCCCGTCCCACCCCGGGCGCAGCCCGGGGCTGCGGACCTGGCGTTCGGCGAGGGGCTTCAGGGCCTCCTCCGCCCTCTCGTGCATCCAGAACTCCTTGATGGCCAGTTCCCTCTGGTCGGTGGAGACGGTCTCGATCCGGCCGATGGGCTCCGGCCAGGACCACCTCAGCCCGGGCCCGACCACGCGCTCGTCGCCGTGCCCGAGGATTCGCCCGAACAGCAGCTTCACCCCGCGCTGGACCGTGTCCACCTGCCTCCACCCGCTGAAGAGGAACAGCACCAGCACGGCGGCCATCAGCACCGACAGCAGCCGGAAGCTCAGGTGCAGGGCGTCGGCGAGCGACCGGCCGGCGGCCTTCATTTCCTCGTCGCTGATCTGGTCGGACGGTTGGAGATCGGCTTGGGCGTCTTCCGGTTCCATGGTAGTGGTCCCGCTACTTGTCTTCTTTCTTGCCGGCCGGGGCCGGCGCCGTCGGCTCGTGCAGCGGCGGCAGCGAGGGGCCCTCGCGGAAGAACTTCAGGCTGTGCTGAAGCCACTCGTCGCCCAGGATCACCGTGTTCTCCTTCAGGACCTCTCGGAGGAACTTCAGCTCCCGGATGAGCATCGCCAGCCGCTCGTCCTTCCGGTACTTCCGGTACTGGGCCGCCGCCCCCACCAGGCCTTCGGCCCGAATCCGCTGTGCCTTCCGTTCGGCAAAGGCGAGGATCTGCTCTTGGGCCTTCTTGGCCCGCTCCTCGATGACGTCGGCCTCTGCGCGGCCCTGGGCTCGGTGGGCCTCGGCGAAGCGTTTTCGCTCCGTCTTCATGCTCTCGATGACCGTCTTGGTGACCTCCTTGGGCAGCCCCAGGGACTTGATCCCCAGCGTGACGATCTCGATGCCGTAACTGGGGCCGGCCTCGGCCTGCACCGCGTCGCGAATCCGCGCCTCGATCTGGGGGATCCGCATCTGGTCGGGGTCGGTGTTCAGGAAGGCCGAGAGCGGCTCCTGCCCGACGACGTCGCCCTTCTTGCTGCGGACGATGGTCCGCAGCGCGGCCTCGGCGGCGGGCGCCGTCTTGAGGGTGCGATAGAACAGGGCCGCATCCTGAATCCGCCACCCGCAGAAGACCGTGATCAGCACGTTCAGGTTGTCTGCGGTCTGAGCCTGCTCGTGGGTGTCGTCGAAGATGAAGATGCGGCGGTCGTAGCGCGTCAGCCTTTGGATCGGCCAGGGCAGTTTGAATTGCAGCCCGGCCTGCCCGGGGCGGGTCCCGTCGATGGGCTCTCCGGCCTTGCCGAAGGTCGAGACGATGGCCGCCTGCCGGTAGTTCACCGCGAAGGTCACCGTGTACACCAGCAGCAGGCCCACCAGCACAGCCAGCAGGAAAAGCATCCAACCGTGTTTCTTCATGGCTTCTTTCCTTAATCGATTCCTGATCGCGCCGTGGCGTTCTATTTCCGCTCGCCCGACAGCGGGATGTCGGTCAGGGCCTGGGCCTGCTCTTCCAGGTTCACCCAGACCTCGACGTTGGCCCGGTCCATCGCCAAGATGTACTTCTTCCTTCCACTGAGGGCCTTGGCCAGCACTTCCAGCAGCCGCTCCAGACGGTACAGCGAGGGGACCGTCTGGTAGATCTGCATCTCGGTGGGAAAGGTGCTGGCCAGGGCGCGTTCCTCGAATTCTCGCTTCCACCTCTCGGCCCGGGCCTGGGCCAGGACGACCTCGGCCCGGCCGCGGACGTTCCCGAACAGCGAGGCCGCCCGCTGGTTGGCCGCCTCGAGGGCCTTGCCGATCTGGTCGGGGTCGGGCTCCGCCCGCAGGGCCGCCACCCGGTCAATGTGCCCCTTCAGATCATCCCGGAGCTTCTGGGTGATGGTGCGCACGTCGTCGGCCGGTTGGGTCGTGCCCGGACCGGCGGGTGGCGTTCTGACCCGACCCAGCAGCCGCTGGTAGTGGATCTCCTTTTCCAGCCTTTCCAGTTCGTTGTCGGCGCGGCCGAGGGCCTCCTTGGCGGCGGCGGACAGCTCCTTGGGCTTGGCCCCCTGGTCCAGCCTCCGCTTGAGGTCGTTCATGTCGTTGAGGAAGTCGAGGGCCTGGGCGAATGCCCAGCCCAGGTTGCTGTCTCCGGCGACCTCGGAGAGGATCTTGTTCGCCTTGGCCTCGGCCTCGTAGCGCATGCGGTCGCGCTCTCTTTCGGCGGCGATGACGTCCTCGAAGGCGTTGGCGGCGTCCTTGGGGGGGTGGCATCCGACCAGCTCCACGCGGACGATTTCCACACCCAGGTCCAGCCCCTTGCTGCCTGCGGCGCTGGTGATTCGGCGTTTGAGCTCTTCGGCGGCGGATGCCCGGCCGAAACTCATGAGGCCCTGTGGCCGGCCTGCGCCTTCGTCGGCCGGCAGCCGCTCGTCCAGCGTCGCCGACGCCGCGTACCGGACCATCTCCCGGTGGGCGACCCCCTCCAGCAGCTTCTGTGCGTCGGTGAAGTCGTAGCCGAACTTGTGCGGGTCGGTGATGCGGTAGAACACCGACATCACCAGCTTGATGATCATGACGTTGGGCGTGTCCTTCGCGCCGCCCTTGGCCTGCCCGCGCCTGCTGACCTGCCCCTCCCGGCGGGGGGGCACGGCGACCAGCGTGTCCAGCTCGTTCCGCGGGCCGTGCTCCTCTGACCACAGGTACACCCGCCTGCCCTGGATGAACTCCTCCTCTCTGGGCCCGCCCACGCCCAGGACGATCTGGTGGATCTCGGCGGTGTCGAACCTCCGGGCGATGTCGATCGGCCAGGGCCAGGTCAGGTGCGGAGCGGGGCGGGGCCTCAGCACGCGATGGGGCTTGCCGAAATGCAGGACCACGTAGGTCTGGCCCTCTCTCACGACGACGATGCCGGTCATCAGCCAGACGATCACGGCCCCGGCCAGCAGCAGCGGCACGAAGGCCCGCTGAAGCAGACGGTAGAACCACGAGCTGGACACCTCGAACCCGAACTGGTAGTTCAGCGCCTCGGCGATGGAGTGCCCGATGCTCTCGGGGCTGGCGATGATGTTGAGCAGGCGGCTGTCGTAGCCGAATCGCCTCTCGACGTCGGGGATCCTGGGGCGGTACAGGTCCAGCACGAAGTTCAGCACCAGTTCAGCGCCGATGCCCATCAGCAGCAGCGAGAAGACGTACCCGACCACGCGCCCGACGGTCTTGAGCCCGCCGTATTCCAGCCCCAGCACCACCGCCAGCACCACCAGCACCAGCGTGTTGGCGAACAGGTAGCTCCCCGGGGCCCGAAGCAGCCGCCACGCCTGCACCTTGGCCATTCCGGTGGCGTACCGGCTCATGAGAAAGGCGCCAAAGGCGCCGCCGATGGCGAAGAAGATGGCCGCAAAGTTGCTGGCCGGAAACGTCTCCGTGGTGCGGAGCCACTGGAGGGTGAGGACCCCCAGCGCCAGGTGGTAGACGGCGAAGGCCAGGGAGAATCCCGGCGCCAGGTAGCGTTCCATCCATCGCAGCCGAACCGCCGCCGCTCGCTGCGATTCGTCCTCGGCGGCGAAGATGCTTTCGGTGTCCCCCCCGCGGGCGGCGAGCTGGCGGAGGTCTTCTCTCTCCACGTCGCGGAGGTACCGGCAGTAGAACAGCAGCGCCGTTACCAGCCACACCGGCGCCGGCGCGACGATCAGCCACAGCCCCGCCCAGGTCGGCGCAGACCGGGTCTGGACCCACAGCCCCACCGCCAGGGCAACCAGCCCCGCCTGGAGGGTCAGCCCGGCCAGGGCGACCCGCTGTCCGCGTCTATTGGCCAACATGGGCTTCTCCCATCGGGATTCGCCTGGGCGAGTCGCCGATTGCTTGGCGTTGCCGGGGCGGGAGGCTAGAATCGTTCCCGGCCGGCGGAACCGGGCGGGGCCGCCGGCGTATGAATGTCGTGCGACCATGACCCGTTTGCTTGCCATCGCCCGAAACGCCTTTGTCGAGACGGTCCGCCAGCCGGTCTTCGGCGTGCTGATCTTCCTGACCTTCGTGGTGCTGGTGCTGGACGTTCCGCTGTCGAGCTGGACGATGGGGGCCGAGGCCGCCGAGTACAAGAGGACCGACCAGCAGCTCCTGGTGAACCTGGGGCTTTCGACGCTGCTGGTTTCCGGGCTGCTGGTCTCGGCCTTTGGCGCCGCCGGCGTGGTCAGCCGGGAAATCCGCGACCGGACCATCCTGACCGTCGTTTCCAAGCCCCTGCCCAGGGGCCTGGTCGTGCTGGGGAAGTTCCTCGGCGTGGCGGCGGCGGTGGCCGTGGCGTACTGGCTCTGCTCGCTGGCGTTCCTGATGACGGTCCGCCACGGGGTGATGCCCACCGTCACCGACCCCTACGATGTCCCGGTGATCGTGCTGGGCTGCTCGGCGCTGGCGGGGTCGATCGTGGCGGCGGCCTTCTGCAACTACTTCTTCGGGTGGCACTTCATCTCGTCGGCGGTGGGGTTCGCGGCGATCCTGATGACGGCGGCAATGGCCTCCATCGGCTTCATCGGCAAGGGCTGGAAGATCGTCCGCTTCGGGCAGGACATCCCCTGGTCTCTGCCGTCGGCCATGCTGCTGATGCTCTTCAGCGACCTGGTCTTCGCGGCGGTGGCCGTCGCCGTCTCCACGCGCCTCGGCCAGGCCATGACGCTGGTGGCGTGCATCGGCTTTTTCCTGATCGGGATCTGGGGGTATGAGTTCTTCGACCCGCTGGGCTCTTCGGGGGGGGCGGCGGTGGTGCGGCAGGCCTGGCCGGACCTGAAGTTCTTCTACGCCCTCGATGCCCTGGTGCAGGAAAAGGCGATCCCCGCCGCCTACGTCGCCCTGGCCGGCGCGTATGCGGGGTGCCTGATCGCCGCCGTCCTGGCCGTCGGAGTGGCCCTGTTCCAGACCCGCGAGCTGGAGGACACCCCCAGCGGGGCGCCGCTGGGCGTTTCGGTCCTCGCCGTTCTCGGGCGTCTCGCCGCCGCGGTGGTGGCCGTGGGCGCGGCGGTGGCCGTTCTGCGGTTCGTGTCGGCTTGGAGCGTCTTGGCGGGGTTGGCCTGGCTGGCGGGGGCGGGCGTGAGCTGGGTTTTCTGGGGCTGGTTCGGGCGGGGAGTGAAGTGGACGTACTGGCTCCTGCTGGCCTGTGTGATCGGAGGGGTGGGGCTCGTCGCCGCCGAGCTGATGGGCGCCGGGATGCTGCCGAGGGCCGGCAAGCCCGTCCTGGCCGCCGCCGGCCTCGCCGCCGCGGGGGGGCTGCTGATCCTGTTGCTTCCCAAAACCCGCCATCATTTCGGCCTCATCCGAAAAAGAGCCCGCAGGGCCCCAGGCCGCGCCGCTTGAGCCGCCGGCCGGACGACGCCCTCATGGCCCTCAGGCGGCCGGCACCGGCTCCGGCGCTACCCGCGGGCGCAGCCGATCTTCCTTGCCCTCGTCAGGCTTGTGCAGCTCCTCGCCGAAACGAACCAGCCGGGCACTGTTGAAAATCACCACCACCGCGGCGGCGAAGTGAAGTACCGCCCCGAGGATCGGCTTGACCCAGCCCATCGCACCCAGCACCTCCAGCAGCACGATAAAGCCCACCCCGAACAGCAGGTTCTGGTGGACCACGCGAATCGTCCGCCGGCTCAGCCGAACCAGGAACGGCAGCCGCTCCAGGTTGTTGTTCATCAGCGCGACGTTGGCCGAGTTGATGGCCACGTCCGACCCGGCGGCACCCATCGCCACCGAGAGGTCGCCGGCGGCCAGCGCGGGGGCGTCGTTGACGCCGTCGCCGACGACGGCGACGATCTGCTTCTTCTGGCGGAGCCCGGCGACCAGTTCGAGCTTGTCTGCCGGGAGGACCTCGGCCTGGACTTCGGTACACCCCATCTCGCGGGCGACCCGGCGGGCGACCGACCAGCGGTCCCCGGTGACCATCACCAGGTCGCGGATGCCCATTTCCCGCAGCCTGGCCAGCGCCCTGCGGGCCTCGTCGCGGGTGCGGTCTTCCAGCCCCAGCCAGCCCAGCACCGTCCCGTCGCGGGCGACGTAGAGGGTGGAGAGCCCCTCGGGCTCGGCCATGGCGGCATCGTCCAGGACGGCCAGGTCGATTCCGCGTTCCGCCAGCCAGGCCCGCCGGCCGACGAGGACGGTCTGGCCGTTGACCCTTCCGCTGACGCCTCGCCCGGCGGTTTCCTCGAACTCATCGGGGCGGGGGGAGGACAGGCGTGCGCGTTCGGCGACCTGGACGACGGCGCGGGCGACGGGGTGCCCGGACATCTGCTCGACGGCCGCGGCCGCGGCCAGCAGGTCGGCGCCGTCCACGCCGGGCGCCGGCTGGAGGCGGGTGACCGCCAGCTCGCCCGTCGTCAGCGTCCCCGTCTTGTCGAAGACTATGGCCGAGAGGTCCTTGGCGATCTCCAGCGTGCCCACGTCCTTGATGAGGATCCCCAGCCTCGCCGCGCACGAAAGCGCCGCGACCATCGCCGTCGGGACCGCCAGGATCAGCGCGCACGGGCAGGCAACCACCAGCATGGTGATCGCCCGATCCATGCCGTCGGGCTTGTTGCGGGTGAAGAACAGCACGATGCCCGCCAGCATCACGATCGTCGGCGTGTACCATCCCGCGTAGCGGTCGATCAGCCGCATGATCGGCGTCCGCGTCTCCTGCGCCTGGAGAATGAGCTTGCGGACCTTCCCCAGGGTGGTGTCCTCGCCTGCGCGGGTGACTTCGACGTCGATCACGCCGGCCTGGTTGCTCGTGCCGGAGAAGACCTCGTCTCCGGGGGCCTTGTCCACGGGGAGCGACTCGCCGGTGATGTTTGCCTGGTTGACGGAGGTGGCCCCGGCGACGACGACCCCGTCGGCGGGGATGTTGTCGCCGGGGCGGACGCGGACGGTGTCGCCGCAGGTCAGGTCCTTTGGGCTGACCGGCTCCTCGCTTCCCTCCGCCGTCAGCCGGCGGGCCTTGGTCGGGGAGATGCGAATCAGCGCCTCGATGCTGGCGCGGGCGCCCAGGGCCGTCCGCGTCTCCACCAGGTTCGCCAGCAGCAGGAAGAACCCCACCGCCCCGGCGGTGCGGTAGTCGGTGGCGGTCAGGGCGGCGATCACCGCCAGGGCCACCAGCTCGTCCATGTGCATGGTGCCGCGGGCGAGCTGCTTGGCGGCGTGGACGACGATGGGAATGCCCAGCAGCAGCGCCCCGGTCAGGGCCATGGCGTCGGCATAGAAGTTCCGCCCGTCCAGCTCCGAGGTGGCCCGGGCGAACACGGGGATGATCGGGACCAGGTAGGAGGCCACCACCAGCAGGCCGCCAAGGAGGATTCCGATAATGTACAAACTGGCCCGAAGGCTCTGGGCCTCGATCGAGTCCTTCAGGATGTCGTGAGCCATGGAATTCTCCGCTTCGCCGGGCGCGCCGGCCGCATCACCGGGAGCAGGTGCGCAGATCAAAATCCACCGCCGCGGGCTGCGCCCCTGCTGCCAGTCATACGTGCCGCCGCTGCGGGGGGTTCTGCGTATTTATGTTTTCTCCCGGGCCGCCGTCAAGGCCTTCCGCCGCCCAGAGCGGGCATGCAGGCGGGCTTGTCGGCAAGGGCCCCAAGTGCCCTCATCGCCGCGCCCGACTTGAGCCGATACCTACCAGGGAATAAAGTATTGGCTTGACAACGGACGAAGCATGCGGGCATGCTCTTGGGGTTCTTGAAAACGACAAGGAGGCGGCCATGACGGCGCTACGGACGGCAACGTGTGTCGCGGCGGCTTTGGCGATTGGATTGGGCGGATGCAACCAGAGCCAACAGGGCGCCGGCTCGCAGGCCCAGCCGCTGCTGGAGCTGGCCCGCCAGCGGCATCCGCCGGTCCCGGACGTGCCCATTCCTGTGGGCTTCAAGGAAGACATGGCCCGGAATCGGCTGCTGCACACCGGCGTGGGTCGGTTCGTGGACCACTTGTACAAGGGCCGGGCCGACAGGTACGCCGTGGTGCGGTTCTTTAAACGGGAGATGCCCGTCAGCCGGTGGACTGAGGTCACCTACATGCAGACTCGCGGCGAGCACACGCTCGAATTCGAAAAGGGAACGGAGCGCTGCCGCGTCGTCGTCCGCAAGGGCAGTTGGTTCCACCGGACCTATGTCGACGTCAGGGTCTGGACGGTGGGGCGCATCGAGCCCCCGGGCAAAAAGGGCGCAAAGGGAACCGCAAGAAGATGAAGGCAAAGAGACGCCACGAACTGAAGGAAAACGTCCTCGCCCAGGAACTCGAGAAGCTGAAGGTGTTCCTGGGCAAGTACGGAGGCTGGATCGCCGGGGCGGTCGTCGCCGCCATGATCGTGCTTCTGATCGTCTGGCAACTCCGCGCCCGCGAGCACAGGGTCCTGGACAGGGAAAGGACCCAGCACCGGAAGCTTACGTCCGGGAGCGGGATGAAGAGGGACGACCGGCTGGCGGGGTACCTCCAACTGGCCGAAACCGCCAAGGACCCGATCATCGCCGCCGACTGCCGCATCCGCGCCGCCCACATGTACTCGCAGGATTACCTGGATGTGCTTGGGGTGCCGTCCGCGTCCGGCAGGGCCGAGCAAAGCCGCCAGAGGGCCGAAGAGCTCTACCGCACGGTGATCGCCAGGCATTCCGACAGGCGACAGATCGTCACCAATGCGTACTACGGGCTGGGCATCCTGGCCATGAACAGCGAGGAGAAGGAAAAGGCCCGTCAATGGTTCAAACAGGCGGCGGCAGGCGGGGCCAACCACCCGGCGGCGATCGACGCGAAGAAACGACTGGACAAGCTGGAAGAGTGGTTCCAGTCCGTCAAGTACCCGAAGACGCGCCCGGCGACCCAGCCGGCGGCCGCGTCTTCCCCGGCCTCGGGGCCGGCACCGGCTCCGTAAGCGGAGTTTTTTTCCACACCCGGTTTACAGCCGCTTGCCGTTGCGGTATGTATTGCCGTCCGCTGGCGGAGTAGCGGCGGCAGCGAATGGAACCGGGCGCACCTTGTTTGGAGATTGTTTTCCATGGCAGACCTGAAGGCACTTTCGGAGGCGTTGATCAGGGGTGACCGCGACACCACGGTGGCGCTGACCCGCAAGGCAGTGGACGAGGGGGTCTCCCCCGAGGAGATTCTCGAGAAGGGCCTGATCGCCGGCATGAGCGTGGTCGGCGATCGCTTCAAGAAGAACGAGGTCTACGTGCCCGAGGTCCTGATCGCCGCGAGGGCGATGCGCGGCGGGCTGGAGATCCTGGAGCCGCTGCTGAAGGAAACCGGCGTCGAGCCCGCCGGCATTGCCGTGCTGGGGACCGTCAAGGGCGACCTGCACGACATCGGAAAGAACCTGGTCGGCATGATGCTCCAGGGCGGCGGGCTGAAGGTCGTCGACCTGGGCACCGACGTGACCCCGGAGAAGTTCGTCGAGGCCATCAGGGAAAGCGGCGCCCAGATCGTCGCCATGAGCGCCCTGCTGACCACCACCATGCCCCAGATGCCCGAGGTCATCAAGGCCGTCAAGGCCTCCGGGCTGGCTGTCAAGACCATGATCGGCGGGGCGCCGGTCACCCAGGCCTTCGCCGACGAGGTCGGGGCCGACGGGTACGCCCCCGACGCCGCCAGCGCCGTGGACACGGCCCTGGAGCTGATCAGGAACTGAGGCCCGCGCCGCCCTTCGGGACGGGCGTCTCGCCCGGGAGGCCGCCGGACGAGCCGTGTTGCCGCGGGCACCCCTTTCGGCGGGTACGTCCGCCGTCCTGCGCGCTTGGCCAAAGCCCTGCCGGGGCAAGAGGAGAACCACGGGGCACACCGAAGAGGTGGCCTGCGAAGGTTTCGGGCTCCGGCGGGTCCTTCCGTAGGGGCGGGCATCCTGGTGAGCCCGGCGGGCGCGTGCCTGCCTGCCGGGTGAGGCCGGAATGCTCGGGCAAGGCGGTTCCGGCAGCGACGAGGGCGCGATGGCGGAGAAGAAGAACAAGAATCCCCCCGGCCCCGGCATGCAGGAGGTGGAACGCCCGCCGGAGGCCGACGAGGACGGGCTCCGCCGCCTGCGGATCGACATCCGCCGGGCCCTTCCGAACCGCCGCCTGGACAAGTACCTCGCCGGGCGACTGGGGGAGCTGTCCCGCACCTCGCTCCAGCAGTACATCCGCGAGGGCGCCGTCACCGTCAACGGCCGCGTCGTCAAGCCCTCCTACCTCATTCAGACCGGCGACGCCATCGAGATGCTCCTGCCGGAGCCCGAGGAAAAGCTCATCTCGCCCGAGCCGATCCCCCTGGACGTGATCTACGAAGACGACGACATCATCGCCGTCAACAAGCAGGCCGGTCTGATCGTTCACCCGGCCCGGGGCAGGGCCTCGGGGACGCTGCTGAACGCCCTGGCGTACTACTTTCAGGGGGCGAGGGGGAGCTTGGGGGATCTCCCGGCCCGGGGGGGGGGGTATCGCCCCGGCGTCGTCCATCGCCTGGATCGCGACACCACCGGCGTCATCCTGCTGGCCAAGACGGAGCTGGCCTTGTGGCGGCTGGGCAGGCAGTTCGAGCTGCGAAGGGTCCACAAGGCCTATCAGGCCATCGTTCACGGGCAGGTGGAGCTGGACGAGGACGTCATCGCCGCCCCCATCGGCGCCCACCCGAAGATCCGCGACCGCTACGCCGTCCACCGCGGCACCGGCCGGCCCCTGCCGGGCGTCGTCAAGGACGCGGTTACACGCTACCGCGTACTGGCCCGGCTGACCGAAAGCGGGGCAATCGCCGGGGGATTCAGCTTTCTTGAGCTGTACCCTCACACCGGGCGGACACACCAGCTCCGCGTCCACCTCAGCTACATCGGGCACCCCATCGTGGGGGACCCGGCCTACGGGGGCGGGCCCATCTATCGCAGCCAGCTCGAGGGCCGCCACCACCTCGCCGAGGGGCCGATCATCACCCGCCAGGCCCTCCACGCGCGGGCGATACGCTTTCAGCATCCGCGCCTGCTCAAGGAGATGGAGCTTCAGGCCCCGCTCCCGCCGGATTTCCTGGCCGCCCTGCGTGCCCTCGGCGGGGCGGATTTCGCCGATATCCTTTGACACCCACTGCGGCGACTCTATAATTGGAGGGGCAACGAAGGCACGGGAGCAGATGATGACGACCCTCGCTTGGATAGGCTGGCAGGAACTCCTGGTCATCGGCGTCGTGGCCGTGCTGATCTTCGGCCGGCGGCTGCCGGAGGTCGGCCGAAGCCTCGGGCAGGGGCTGGTGGAATTCAAGAAGGGCCTCAAGGGCGTCAAGGACGACGTCAAGAATACCACCGAGGACGCCAAGCAGATCGCATCCGAGGCCGAGGCCGAGGTCAACCGCGACGAACCGGAAGGCTGACCCGACCGGTTCCGGCGGGCCGATACGCACCAGGAACGCCCGGGCGATTAGCTCAGTTGGCTAGAGCGTGCGGATCACACCCGCAAGGTCACAGGTTCGAGCCCTGTATCGCCCAGTCTTCGTTCGCCGCAAGGCGGATGAAGACTGCCACGGCGTAGCGGCTTCAGCCGCGAACCCGGGCTTCGCTCTTCGAGCTACTTGTCACGGCGCAGCCGAACGCGGAGCCGGACGCCTTGGCAAGGCAGGCACAGGGGACTCTCATGGTCCTGAAATCCTGGTACGTCTATCTGCTGAGGAGTCTGGCCGAACCGGATCGGCACTACGTGGGGATGACCGAAGACCTCCGAGCCAGACTCCACCGCCACAATGTCGGCCAGGTCCCTCACACCTCGAAGCTCCGACCATGCCGGATTGAGACGGCCGTTGCCTTTCGTTCGAGGGGCAACCGGCCCGCCGAAACACGCTTGTCTTGGGACTACTCCAAACGCACGCAATACAATATGTCGTCGGAACCTTGAGGAGGTCCCCCTCCCGGGCCAGAGCGTGTGTTGACCGACCCCCGCAGCGGGGGGTTTTGTCTTGCGGCCGCATGGCCTAAGCTGACGCGGCGGCGGCCGCGCCTGGAACATTGCCTGGCGGGCCCGTTCCTGAGGGTATGGACATGGAAGAACCGCAAGCGCCGATCCCCCCCGACGTTCGAGACGAGCCCTACGGGCCGAACGAGGCCAACCGCCTCGATTTGTGGCAGGCCGAGTCCGCCGGCCCCGCGCCGCTGGTCGTCTATTTCCACGGCGGCGGGTTCTGCGCCGGAGACAAGAAAGACTACCTCCCGGACCTGCTGGGCGGCTGCCTGGAGGCGGGGATCTCCTTCGCCGCGGTCAACTATCGGCTGAGCGGCGAGGCGCCCTGCCCCGCCCAGTTGCTCGACTGCGCCAGGGCCGTCCAGTTCCTGCGGCACCGGGCGGGGGAGTGGAAGCTGGACCCGGCGCGTTTCGCGGCCACTGGAGGCTCGGCCGGGGCCGGGATCTCCATGTGGCTGGGATTCCACGCCGACCTCGCCGAGCCGGGCAGCGACGACCCGGTCGCGCGGGAGTCGACCCGGCTTCGGTGCATGGTGGTCTACGCCGCCCAGTGCACCTACGATCCGCGGCTCCTGGCCCGGATCGCCGGGTTCGCCCCGGACACCACGCACCCGGCCCTGGTGCAGTGGTTCCGCCTGCCGGACGGGTGGACCTTCGAGTCGATCGGGCGGGACAAGGCCCTCGACGCCCTCATCCGCGACGCCGCCGCCATCACCCACCGGACCGCCGGCGACCCCCCCGTCCTC
>CAZNSB010000093.1:0-13033 GCA_964575155.1 uncultured Planctomycetaceae bacterium
TCACGTCCGGTTCTCGGAGAGCGAGGGGGTGAGACTCCCCCTCGCTACTCACCTCTTGCTGCTGTGTCGAAGTGAATCCGAGGCCCGTGAGGCGTTGGAGCGAGTGCGTCAGTGGACGCGCTCGGCGGGTCTGGAACTGCATCCGGAGAAGACCCGGATTGTGGACGCGACCCGACGGGGCGGGTTCGACTTCCTGGGCTACCACTTCGAGCGGAACCGGCATTGGCCGAGCTCGAAGAGCACGCGTAAGCTGCGGGAAGCGATCCGACCGAAGACGCGCCGCACACACGGCCATAGCCTGGAGGCGATCATCTGGAACGTGAACCGGACGCTGGTTGGCTGGTTCGCGTACTTCCAACACAGCCCCCGACCGACGTTCGTCCACCTGGACGGCTGGGTCCGCATGCGTCTGCGGAGCATTCTGCGCAAGCGGGCCGGGCGTCGGGGTCGCGGCCGTGGTCTGGACCATCATCGCTGGCCCAATGCCTTCTTTGCCGACCGAGGGCTGTTCTCCATGACCACAGCCTTTGATGCGGCCTGTCAGTCCCCTGTGGGGTGAACCGCCGACCGGAGAGCCGTGTGCGGGAGATCCGCACGCACGGTTCGGAGGGGGGAGGGGCCGGGGACTCAACCGGTCCCTCCTACCCCTACTCGCCATGCTACATCTCGTACACCATCCGATACCACGTCCACACGTCGCGCTCGGCCATGCCTTTCTCGTTCATCTGGGCTTCTATGATGGCGTTTGATTCGGCATCCGGTTCCCAGGGACGCTTGAACAGCGTGTCCGCGACATGGAAGCCCGCCTTCAGCCAGAAGGCCTTCCCACCGCCGCCCTGAATGCCATAGAACCAGTCCAAGTCGCAATGGGCCACCTTCACGATCCGCTTCCACCCGTGCTGCTTCGCCCAGGAGAGCAGCGCCTGCACCAGCCTCAGGCCCAGGCCCTTGCGAGCCCCGGCCTCTTCCCGTGTGCGGTGGCGGCGGCCGGAATCCGAAACGACAACTGTAGGCCCCGTGCCGGTAGTGGTGGATGGCAGGAAAGAAGACGCGCTGCGTACATATGGTCGTGCCGTCATCACGCATTGCACCCAGAGCGCTGCCTCGTCCTCTTCCGGTCTGGATGCGAACGGGAAGTCCAGAACCGGGCTCGGGTCCTTCCTGCCCGTCCAGTTCTCGTCGATGAGGCGAGCGAGCGCCATCGGATAGAACTGAAGCTGACCGACCACCTGTCGTCCCTCCCAGGCCAGAATGGCACAGGTCCCGTGCCGGTGGATCATCTCCCGCATGAAGTCCCTACCCCATGCCCCCCCGCCGCAGAAGGGCAGGCCGTGCCTTCTGGTCAGTTGGACCATGGTCCCGTCGTCCCACGGATGAGGCGGCAGATCGGCCTGCTTCGAGTCCCAACCCGGTGTCCACGTCGCGGTGTCGATCGGCCCATCGTGCAGGCACGTCGAATGAATGTAGCTCTCGTCCATGGGCTTGATTTCAGTCATGTCCTGGCCATTTCGCTCAACGCGACGGATCACTTGTCCTGCGGGCCGCCCGGCCTGCAGGATCAGGTGCATCCGCTGCTCGGGCGCTTCTCCGTTTCCTTCAGATTCATCAGGCCCGCGCGGGATTCCCGGAAGCCACACTTCCTGTAGAACGCTGCCAAACGTGGCTCGAAATCCACATGAAGCCACTCTGCGCCGCTTCTCCGGGCCAGTTCCTCGGCATGGCGGACTAACTGCCGACCAATGCCTTGCCGCCGGAAATCGGAGCGAACCGTTGTGTCGAGCAGGAAGGCATGCGCCCCTCCGTCCCATGCAACATTGACAAAGCCGACAAGCTCGCCTTCGTGGTAGGCGCAGACGTAGCCAAGGCTCCGGCGGAGGACCGGCCCGAAATCCTCATCCAGACGTCGCCCGGGCCACCCTTCTGCAAAGAGCGCTTTCAGATCCTCGGTGTGGACCTCAGGGCTCAGCTTGTACTGCACGTCCTTCATTGCCGTATCTCACGCCCAACGCCACGCTTCACCCGCGCGGCTTGCCATGCCTCGCCGAAGTCCCGGCGCGCCGGTACGAAGGAGGGTCCGCCTCGGTTCTGTACCTCACGCTCCAGCTCTTCTCTTCGGGCCACTCAGCGTAATCCACGTCGGTTCCCTTGCCGGCGAGGGCACGCCGGACCTCTTCTTCGGTTGGGAAGTTCTTCACAACCTCGAACACGCGGCCATCGGGCAAAGCACGCTGTTCCAGCGTGTTTCCGGCGGAATCGTGTCGCCGAACGGCTCCATCATACGGCAGTTGGTCCACGAAGAGGACCAAGGCGCCGGGCAGCAGTCTGCGGTGCAGGGCCGCGAGGAAAGCACCGATGCGTTCGCGGGGCACGTGCGACCACCACCAGTGCCCGAACGCGGCCGAGAAGCCTCCCGGCACGCCTTCAAGAGTGTACGCGTCAGCGACCTGAATTGTGACGTTCGAAAGGCGCTTGCACCTGTCTTGGGCCTGTGACACGAGGGCCGGGCCGATATCAATCCCCAGGACCGACCTGGCCGTCTCGCCGATGACGGCCGTCCAGTAGCCCGTGCCGCAGGCGACTTCGAGAACATCGTGGCCGGCGAACAGCTTCCGGTATCGAGCTTTGATCGGCTCGCGGAGGCGCTCGGCCGCCGGGTCGGTGTAGCCGGCCGTTTCGTCGTACACGGCCGCACGGGCCGCATAGTACCGCATTACGTCGTCACTGTGTGACACGGTCCGCTACCTTGTCTTGACCGCTATCGCGGGCCTTCCTCTTTTCTCGCCACGATCCGATTGACAGCATGCTTGTGCGGCACACCGCCGGACATGCAGTCGAAGACCTCTTCGGTGCAGAACTCTATCCGCCAGTCACGATAGTGGGCGAACAGCTCTCCCGAAAACCAGTTGTAGGCGCTCTTCTCCGCATCGGGCGCGGGCTCAATGAACGGTTTCTTGACGAAGACCGACAGCACGTTCAGCCCGCCGGGGCTTGTCTGCTCGCGGTAGTTGGCAAACAGCTCATCGCGCCGCTCCGGCGGGACGTACTGAAGCACGCCCGTGGAGAACAGCACGTCGAAGGGCTCGGTGAGCCGGAATTCATTGATGTCCGCCACGAACGCCTCAATCGGAAGGTCGGCGTCGGCCGCGAGCTGCCTGGTCTTCTCAATCCCCTTCGTGGACGTGTCGAAGCCCGTCACCCGGTAGCCGTTGCGGGCGAAGAAGACCGCGTTCCGGCCCTCCCCGCAGCCTATGTCGAGGAGCCTCAGCGGCCGGTTCGGGGGCAGAAGCTGGAGAACCCGATAGCAGGTAGTGGATGGGGCCTTGCCCCAGTAGTAGCCCGGGCGGGCATAGCGCTCGTCGTATGGATTCTTCATCTCGTCTCCAAGCAAACGGTGCTCTTGAGGCGCGCGGTGCGTCCGCGTCAGTTGCCACATCCTCGATGCAGCATCACCAGGCTATCTCGCCAACCGGCATAACCTGTCCGGCCCCTTCGACCACCTCACCAATTGGCCAACAGTGGTGGCCGTGGGCAGCGAAGTGGCCCGCGGTTGCCTCGGCGGCGGTCGGGCTGCAAATGACCACGAGTCCGCAGCCCATGTTGAACGTCCGCAGCATGTCCGCGGCCGGAACCCGGCCCTGGTCGGATATGACCTTGAACACGCTTGGCACGCGCAGGCGCGACAGGTCAATCCGCACGTCAACACCCCGTGGCAGGATTCGAACCACGTTGTCGCGCAGGCCGCCCCCGGTGATGTGGGCCAGGCCGTGCAGGTCCGGATTGCCGAACAAGCCCCGCATTGCGAGGTAGTAGCACGTGTGAGGCCGCATGATCGCGTCCAGGAACGTCTCACCATCCACGGGCAGCGAGGCCACCTCCGGCCGGTCCGCAAGCAGGGCGCGGACCAGCGTGTAGCCGTTGGTGTGCAGGCCGTTGGAGGCCACGGCGAGCACCGCGTCGCCAGCCTGGATCCGCGAGCCGTCAATGATGGCCGGCTTGTCGGCGACCCCCACGACGGTGGCCGAGAGGACGTACAGCCCCGGCGGCACCACCCCCGGCTGAACGGACGTCTCCCCGCCCACCAGCACGCACTCCTGCGCCCGGCAGGCCTCGGCCATGCCGGCCACCAGCCGCTCCACGATGTCGGCGTCGAACCGACCGCACACGATGCAGTCCAGCACGTAGAGGGGGTGTGCGCCCATCACGGCCACGTCGTTGAGCAGGTGGTTGATCAGGTCCTGACAGAGGCCCTCCACCCGGTCCAATTCGAACGCCAGCTTCTGCTTGGAGCCCGGCTCGTCGGTCTTGAGGACCAGGACGGGTTCGGCGATGCCCGGGAAGCGCCCCTCCACCAGGGACGCGAAGGCCCCCAGCCTGTTCAGCACCCGCGGATCGCCGGTGTCGATCGACCGGGCCATCCGGCGCTTGGCGGCGTCGGTCGCGTTGATGTCGACCCCCGTCGCTGAGTAGCTCAGACCTTTGTCCATCTCGTTCTTTGCCTCACCCTAGCGTCCCGCGCCCCGCGCGGCGGCAAGCTGGGCCGTCTTTCGTTGCCACGATGATGAATCCACCGCCCACGTAGGGCGCTTGGTGCGTCCAGCTCCCGGGACGGGCCTGCGGGTCCGGTTTCCTGACGCGCTCCAAGACCCTACGGATGGACAGGCCGACGTCGAGAAGCCCGTTGAACTTTTCGTGTATGTAGTGCCGGTACTCGATCCCTCCGTCGGCGCGCCGATTCACCCTCTCGCAGTAGGGCTTGGCGATCCGATACGCCTCGCCGTCCCAGGCGAGGTCAAAGACCGCGGGCTGGCCACCGTTCACTCGGGCCCTCCCGCCCGGGCGGAGCACCCTGGCGATCTCGCAGTAGACCCGCTGGAGATCCGGCACATAGCACATGCCCATCGCGTCCACCACGTCGAAGCACTCATCATCCAGGCACGACAGATCCCGCATGTCGGCGTGGATTGTCCTGATCTCGTACCCGTAGTGCGCCGCAGCGGTGTGGTCTCCCTCGAGCTGCCTGCGGGACAGGTCGGCCACCGTCACGCGCGCCCCCAGCAGGCCGTACACGGCCGACTGCTGCCCGCCGCCCGTTCCGAGGCACAGGACGTCCTTCCCCTCGACGTCCCCCAGCAGAAGCCCAGGGCACGGCCACCTCCCGATCAGGCGCTCCGGCGCGTCGGCCAGATCACCTCGGGCGAAGTGGCAAAGCATGTCCCGATCCAGGTCCAACCAGGGGCCGGTGGATCCCACGCCCCGCTCGACTTCCCGGTCCCACACGGCTTCGTTGGCAATCGCAGCTTCGTCCCTTTCCATCGCGCTGTCTCCGCTGCCTGACGCCGGGCGTCAGCCATCCCGCTCGACGGGATCGGCTGCACGCACGGTTGGGCCCTTATGCTCTTGGCTTCTCCGAGTGCACGACCAGCATGAAGGCCTCCTCGGTCGCAGGGACCTTCGGGTCGTAATCGCCGTAGGCACCAATCACGTGCAGGCCTCGCTGCCGTAGAATGTGACGCAACTCGTCGAGCGTGTACAGACGGATGTACGCGGGCTGAGCCTCTTCATCCGGCGGCCTCAGGACCTCCCCAAACCTGAAGCCGCAGGATGTGTATACCATCCGCGAGGTCTCGGCGTCCCAGGCGAAATCAGCCAGCGACAGGGATCGCTCGCCCATGTCCCAATGCCGCCGTGGGAAATGCTTATTCGCGTAGGCCGCGTTGCAGGCGCTCAGGAGATGCTTGCCGCCGGGCTTCAGGGCCCGCGCGATCACGTCAAATGCCTTTAGGTTCTCCTGCTCGTCTTCAAAGTAGCCGATGGCCCCGTCTGCCAGGTTCACAACAACGTCGAACTCCTCGCAGTAGGCCAGATCGCGGATGTCCGCACACAAGAACTCGGCGTCCAGCCCCTCGCGCGACGCCCTCCTTCGCGCCTCGTCGACGTAGTCCACGGTGATGTCCACGCCGACGACGGAGAAGTCCCGGCGAGCCAGCTCCAGTGCATGTCTGCCGAATCCGCAGGCCAGGTCGAGGACACGTTCTGTGCCGCGGAGGCCAAGGGCCGCGATAACGAATTCCACCTCGCGTTGCGTGGCTTCGACCCACGACAGGTCCCGGATATCCAGTGTCCAGATCTTCTTGTACCACTCAGGATCAACGTTGTTTGGCACCGCTACACCTCTGCTCTCAGCCGGGCCAACGACCAGCATGGGCCTTCGTGGCGCCGGCCGGGATGGGTCGCCCTTGTTTGGCTTCCCTATGTCCTCAACACTGAGACGGGCTGGGACCCGGTCGTACGGCGTCGACCCACATGAATGCTTCAAGTGCGGGATGACCGCCCGGCTGGGGATCGTAGACTTCTTCGTTTGCCACCTCGAATCCAGCGTCTTCGATTTCCCGCAGGAATTCGTCGCGAAGCGAGTACTGGTAGAGGGGTATGCTGTCGACCACCACGGTTCGCGTTTCCGGATCGTAGTACCGATCCGGCTTGAGCTGACGCCGCTCCGTTACTTCAGGACGGGCAAGGTGCGCTCGCGCGCGGAAGTAGCCGCCAGGCCTGAGAACGCGGAGAATGCCGCTCAGGCACTTCGGCCGATCGCGGCGGAGTACCATGAAGAGGCAGTCGCCGTCGTACACGATGTCGAAGAACGCGGCGGGGTACTCACGGTCCAAAGCGAGTACGCTGCCCAGCCGGAAGTCGGCCGTTACGCCCGCCCTGCGAGAGATTTCCTCGGCCCAGGCGATGGCGTCCGGCGAGACGTCGATGCCGTAGGCCTGGAAGCCCTTCCGGGCTGCATAGAGGGTGACGTTCCCCGCGCCGCAGCCGATCTCGAGGAATCGTCCTGTCTGCGGCACGTGCGGCTTGGCCAGGACGCGATCGAGTCGCTTCTGCTTCAACCCATAGTCGGTTGACCAGCCGGGCCTGCCTTCGGCCTTGTACTCTGTGTACCAGGCGTTCAGCCTGTCGATCTTCTCTTCCATGGTTCTCGCCAAGGCCAACTTGCCGCTTCACCCGCGCGGCTTGTCCGCGTCGTGGTGATCCAGGCTCCGTCTTGGCCAATCACTCCGCCTTGGGCATCACCGCCGGCCGGCCGCGCTGGTTGCTCAGCAGCCAGCGATAGAACGCCTCGTTGTCGTAGGTCCGGGTCCAGGAGCCATGGCCGACGTCGGGATAGACGGTCAAGGCCACCTTGCCGCCGGCCTTTCGCAGGGCGTCCACCATGTCTTGCATGCGCTTGAGCGGCACGGTGTCATCCTTGGCCCCGTGAAAGGCCCAAGTGGGGACGTGCTTGATCCGCTCGACGTCGCGCGGGTCACCGCCGCCGCAGATGGGCGCGATGGCCGCGAAACGCTTTGGATACTCGCACGCCACTCGCCAGGTGCCGCCGCCGCCCATGCTCAGCCCCGTGCAGTAAACGCGGTCGGGGTCAACCCGGTATTTTTTCTCGATCGCATCCAGCAGCGCGGCCAGCTCGGCCGGCACCCAGCCCCAGCCCCCGGCCGGGCATTGCGGGGCGACCAGGACGAAGGGAAAGTCCCGGCCGCCCGCGGCCAGCTTGGGCGGGCCATGGCCCTTGACCATCTCCAGGTCGTCCCCGCGCTCGCCCGCGCCGTGGAGGAAGAGCACGAGCGGCCATTTCCTCTTCGGGTCCTTGTCGTAATCCCTCGGCAGGAATAGCAGATGCCGAGTCTCAATCAGGCCGAGCTTCTGCTTCAGCCCGAACCACCACCGCTCGTCGCGCGACCAGATGCTGGTCCGTCTGACAACCGGCGGGGCGTCGGGGGGCGTCTCGCTAATTCCCGCCAGCAGCTTGGCCGCGCCGTCGTCGCGGCCGAGGCTGCCCACGAACTGCCCCTTCAGGAAGTCCGAAACCGCCTCCCGATGCTTGGCCAAGGCTTTGGGATCGACGCCGACCTGATCCGGCAGCGACAGGTTGGCGTCCACGTCCATGTCCCGCCAGCGGACCGGCCCCCGGAGGCGAAACAGCGTCAGGAACCGGCGGAAGGTGCCGCCCGAGGCGGTGACGATCTCCACGACGGCGCCGTACCGGCCGGGGCGTTCGGCCGACGTCACGACGTTGTAGCCGGCGTCGTAGTAGGTCGTCTTGACCCCGTGCGGGCCGAGCAGGGCGTCGGCATAGTCCGGATACTCGAAGGCCACCTTGGGGAATCGCTTCCCGCCGAACACGCACCGCCGCGCCGCCGGGCCTCGCCGGCCAATGATCTCGGCGCGCTGCGGGTCGGCGTCCGGCAGGCTGATCCTGTCACAGTCGCGACCTTCCTTGCGCAGGGTGACGGGCCCGTAGGGCTTGCCCACCGGCGGCAGCGGCAGCTGCATCTCGGCCGTTGCCCAACCGTCGGGCGTCGCCTTCAGCCTGCCCCTGGCGGCGGTCTTGCCGGCGACGGTGACGTCCACCGTTCTGCCCGCCTGGTTCCCGGGCGCCAGCGCCGTCAGGACCGTCCGCGGCCTCTCGAAACCGTGCCGGCCGTGCAGCCGAACGTCCATCGGCGGCGCGGCGGCACCCGACAGGCGGACGCGGTGCATGCTGTCGGGGTTGCGGCTCGTGTCGGACGCCGGATGCCACAGGGCGGCGTAGGTCCGGGTGCCGCGGTCGGCGTCGTTGAACCACACCTGGACGGCAACCTCGCGCCCCGTTTTCGGCTCGATGGCCAGGGCGGCCCAGGGCAGCAGCGCCTCCAGGACGTAGCCCGTCTTCGTCCTGGTCCGGGCGGCGACGATGTCGGCCGGGTGCTTCTTCAATGCCGCGTCGCCGCGGTGGTCGTGCAGGTGCCAGCGCAGCTTCGGCTGGTCGGCCGCCAGGCCGGGAGCGATCACCCACTGGCACCACTGCCTGACGCCGCGCTTCGGGGCGAGGAACACCTCGACGCCGTCCCTGGAGTACAGCCGTAGGGCCGACTCGGCCTCCACCGCTTCGTTGTCCCGGACGATCGCCAGCAACAGCAGCCCCTTGCCGTTCCACCCCAGGCGGAAGCGCGGGTTGAAGTCGGCCTCGGGCCGCGGCCTGCCGTACTCGGGCAGGAGCATGTCCACGCGGAACCCGCGGTCGGCCCAGTCGTCGGCCTTTCCGTCGATGGTGATGTCCCCCAGCTTCGGCACGTCGTACACGGGAAGCGGCTCTTCCGCGCCGTGCGCGGCCGCAGCCGCAAGAAGAGCGAGGCACAGGCACATGGTTGTCTTCATGATTGAGTCTCCTTGAGGCCGTGCCGTCGGCATGCCTAGTGGAAACAATGGACTCGTTCTGCAACCGAACACGTCGGCGCCGGATGTGCGAACCGCCCCATCGCCGGCGCGCATAGAGTACCCGGCGCTGCCGGCGGCCGCAATGGCGGCGTCCGCCTCTGGGAAGGCTGGGGAGCCATGCCCAGCTCAGGTATTCCTGGATGTGCCGCCGCCGTTCTCACGGACGCTTACGGCCCACAGCACGGATGAATCGTCATAAACGCCATCCCCTGCCACTTCTGCCGATAGCGCAGGTACATGTCCTTCCAGCGCCGATCTCTCTTCCTTTCCCGTTCCGGGCCGTCGGGCATGCTGAGAAACTCCTTCATCAGGGCCCTGTGCGAGTGGAATATGTATCGCTCCCACTCGTCCCGCGAGGCTCGAGCGTAGTAGCCCACTTCGCAGCCTGCGGACCTGGCCATGTCGAAGAGTTCCGTCTCGGTGGGGCAGTCACCTTCATAGTCCTTCAGCTCGTCCGGGACGTCGTGCGTGGTGAAGAAGGCCTCGCCGATAACGATCTGGCGGCCTGGCGCGATCATCTTCTTCAGCGCACCAATGGCCGGTTGGAACCCCCCGAAGCCCATCGTCGCGCCCAAGCAGGCAGCGACATCAAAGGGTCCCTCGTCCGTCTCGTACTCCTGGACGTTTCCGCACACGAATCGCACCTTGTCGGTCACGCCTCCGCGTTTGGCCAGTGCCGCGGCATCGGCTATCACAGACGCGTTGCAGTCAACACCGACGCCGGACGTGCCGAAGTATTTCGCCCAGAGGCAAAGCACTTCGCCGCGGCCGCACCCGCAGTCTATGACGGTTTGGCCAGGCTTCAGTTCCAGGTAGTTCCCGATCTGGAGCAGGCGAAATGCTGAGAGCATGTTCGTCTGGGGCGAGTACCGCTCGTTTTCCAGTACGATCTCAAGTAGGTTGGTCGTGTTCTTCACAGGCCAGTTCTCCATTTCTTGTGTCCGGGGTTTCCCAGATGGACTGTGGCCGACGGCCGCCGTCGGCCTTTCTGACGATTACATGGCCGATCCAGAGACCGGCGTCCTAGCCGGAACAGATGCGTGCCGGACTGCGGTGTCCTGTCTCGTGTCTGCTTATCGTGCTTCAAGCCATCATCTCCTCCGCTTTCACTGCTTGGCCGTCCGGCCCTCCGCGCCTACGTCGGCGGGCAGTGGCGAATCGCCGAAACGCCCGTACACCCCAAGCTGGCGCGACCTTGTCACCCGAATGCCGCGGTCCGTCATGTTGTACCGGCAGTACAGCGCCAGGGCGTCGCGGTCGCGGGCCCGGTCGTACTTGCGGTGGGCCAGGTAGTGCGCCGAGTTCAGAAAGCGCCCCAGGTGATCGACGTCCCGGAAGTACTGCTGGTAGAACCACGTGTGGACGCTGACCGCCGCGAAGCCCAGGCGGGCGTAGAAGTCCACGATCCAGCTCTCGTCCCCGCGGGCGTGGGGCAGGAAGAACCGCTTGTCCTGCCCCATGATCTCATTCAGGCCCGTCGGCCACTTGGGGATCTCCTGTATCCAGATCGCGTCGGCCTTCAGCTTGCCCAGCATGCTCGGCAGCAGGTTCGGCCCGCGGCGGCTGAGGCCGACGTCAAAGGCGCCATCCGGCAGTTGGGCGACGGCCTGATCGTCACCGGCGGTGCCGTGGATCTGCCTGACATTGCTGAGCCCCTCGCACCGGGCGCGGAGCCTGGCCGCCTCGACGCACCTGGCGTCCTCGTCGAAGCCCCAGACCAGCCGCGCCGTCCTGGCCAGGCGGCACAGGGTGAAGCCCGCCCCGCAGCCAAGGTCCAGGATGCAGCTTTCCGGCGTGGCGTACGACGCCAGTATCTCGTCGATCGCCTTGGCCGGGTCCGGTCCGTTGAATTCCTCAAGCGCCGGATCGTGCGGCGTCGGATAGCTCCAATAGGCCCCGCCGGCGGCCGCCAGCTCCTCGTCAAACGCCTTGAGCCTTTGCTGGGCCGCCGCGACCCCTTCCCGTTCATCAATCTGACCGTTATTGCTCACGCTAAGCTCCTTGGAGCCCATGGGATGTCATGGGCCCGCTTTGTCCTGTTGCGATCCGCCCAGCCGATCCAGCGGGAAGGGCGGTGCGGCCAGGGGACGGACGGCCAGCGAAAGCAGGGCCAGCTCGTTGTCGTCCCCGGCGATGCGGTTGACCCGCAGGGCCGTGCACTGCCGGCAGCGATGCACAATGGCCCATTCGCCGCCCGGGCGGACCCAGACAGCGATCGGCTCCATGAGCCCCTTGCAGCCGCAACGGCGGTCGCCCGGGCTGATGTCCACGTGCACCGACCACAGGCAGTGCGGGCAGTGGTTGCGGTGGGCCGTGCCCGCCGCCGCACCCGCCACCACCTGCCGGCATCGCTCGCAGATGAAGGCCGGGTCCGGCCCGGCCTCGCGGGCACTTGGCCTGTAATGCCTTGTCAGCGGGGTATCTCCTGATGACAGTTCTCCCTTTGAATCCAGGCGACAGCAGGGCCGAAGCCGAGCTGTCGCTACGCAGCGTTCGGTTGCGGTAGACGGCAGACATAGACGTTCCTTTCGTGAAGCCGGCCGGCAATGGCCATAGGTGGTCGGGGGAAACCAGCGTTTGACGCGTCACGCCCGCGGCGGCGGGCAGTGAGAGGAAACGAAAACGGCCGCTCCCGGAGGAACGGCCGGCATGCTTCGAGCGATCAGCAGTCGCTCAGTGGATCAGGCCAAGTCCCGCCGGAGGCGTGAACACGTGACGAGTTGTGCGGTTGTCGCAATCATCCGTGCGCCTCCTTCCTGTTCTGGGTGCCCTATCGAAACGTCTTGGCCAACACGCCGAAAAGCATACCGCCCAAACACGGCCTGTCAAGGGGAAACTCCTGAATTCCATACGCGCGCCAGCCGGGGGCCTCGGGGCCTATCGGTCAGCCGATGGCCGCCTCGGCAACGAGGCGGTCCAAGAAGCTCTCCGCCTTGCCGAGAATGGCCTCGGCGTCCGAGGCGCACAGGCCCGAATGGATCAGCGGGATGGTGCGGGGGTCGAAGTACAGGTTGCGCAAGGTGCGGCCGGCGCCCTTGCCAATCAGGCCGGCGGGGACGAAGTAATGGAGGTGGCAGGGCTGTCATAGGCAGCCCTCGATGGGTTGACGGTGGACGCCCGATCAGCAACAAGCGGCTCGGCGAGTACTTCAAATCCGCGGCCGAGCGGACGGGCATCACCGGCTTTACGCTGCATGACCTACGCCACTTCTTTAAGAGCTTCTGCGTCAACAGCCGCGTGCCTGAACGCGCCGTGGACCAGTGGCTTGGCCACTCGGATGGCTCCGTCCGCGGCATCTACTATCACCTGACCGACGTAGAGTCTGAGCGTTTCATGGACTCGGTGCCGTTCGGCAAGGAACCGGTAGTCGGCGACGATGACGGAGATCAGGACGGTGCTCACAAGAAACGGAAAGGAGATCGATGATGAAAACGACGAGCAAGCTCCTTAGCCCAGCGGTTTTCGCGATTGTGCTCGCCGCGACCTTCATGGCGGTTTCGGCCGCCGTCGACGTGAGCGTGGAGGAGGGCGACCGGGACACATCCGGGCCACCAACGGTGCACAATGCGGACGAGGCCCCGCAAGTAGTTCGCAATAAGCTTCTTGCGGAGCCCTGCTCTTTGGTAACGGAGAGGGCGGGATTCGCCATCCGACCATCTCCAAGTCTTTGCAGCATCACCTTCTAGCATCTCAAGGCCTTCTTGTCAATGGTGTTGGCGATGGTCTGTCAAACCCAAATAGAAATGTCCGGTGTTTGAGCCGAATAGAAATGTCCGGT
>CAZNSB010000094.1:0-9071 GCA_964575155.1 uncultured Planctomycetaceae bacterium
CCACATGCGCCACCAGGCTCCTCGTTATGGTGCCCGCCGCCCTCGGGACAAGCGGAGTCTCCGCACCCCCGACCACCTGAAGAGGTTCAGCGTGTTTTTCAGGTCCCGCTCTTCCCATTGCACTGGCCAGCGTCCATAGTTCTACTGTCGCACTTTCAAAGTCTCAGTAACATTTGATGAGACGACTGGTTAGGAAAATCATCGCCAGAAGCGCTCAGAACCGAGATTTCCCAAATGAGCTCGCGCCCACGACTATCGTGGGCCTTGTCGATGATGCTGCCTTGTTCCTCGATCACATTGGCGATGGCCCGGTGCCCCGGTAGCGATTCCACCGGCTCTCCTTGACGTTGGCCAGGCTGACCAGCGGGTTGTTCGGATTGGTCAGGTAGAGTCGCATCGCGCTGCTGGTCACTAAGGGCCTCTTCCTTCGATCAACGGTTTTCCGCGCGCAGGCCCGCTCCCGCTGTCACCGGGCACGCTCCGGGCGAGGTGGAACACCTGCACGTTGGCGCTTCTCGTGAAGGCTTGCACCATGTCCCCCGTCGTCGGTTCTACTTCCGCGACGGCTTCGCGCCATTCCACGCCAGTGATCCCCTCGATCTTCTTCTGCAGGCGCTGGGATGAGGTGGAGAAGAGCTGTCGATGAGACTCCTGCACCTGGGCGGCGCCCAAGGGGCTCTCTGCCAAATCCCTCTCGGCCGGCGACAGGGCCTCGTGTAGCGCGACTACCAGCGTGTCCTGACTCAGGACCACCGTGACCGCCTTGGGTGCGTGGCCGGTAGTCTGCTGCTGGAAGGCGATCACCGCCTCCGCGATCTCCTGCGACATGGTTGGCCGGGACTCGCTCATCAGTACGCTCCCATCCCTTGATTTCATTTGCTCCGGGCCCGTGCCCGTGTCCGGCTGCGCTTGGGACAAAAAAAGCCGACGCGGCAGAACACCCAGGGGGGTGCCGAACCGCGTCGGCTTACTCGTCAACGGGCCTGCCGGCACGGCCGGGCTGCCCTTCATCTAGTCATCCGACTCGGAGCCGTTTCGTGCTCCGTAACACATCAATGATAGCGGACGGGGCGCACGAAGCAAGCGAATCCTGGAAATCGCGTTCCGCCACCGGTATCTCAAGCTGCGGAACTGCCGGGCAGCCGTTGGCCTCTGCTCTGTCCGGAGATCCCGGCTATTGCCCCGCGGGCCTTTGGATCGCGGTGCACTGGAGGTCGTCATGAGAACACGGGGCGAGATCGAAGCCGCCATCTGCGAAGGGATCGGCCGTTTCGAGCAGGAGTACATGGGCCGTGGGCCCAAGGACATCCACACCCACCTGATCGACGATCTTCTCCTGGTCCGACTCCAAGGCGTGTTGACCGCGGCCGAACAGGGAAACCGGCAGGAAACCGGGACGGTTATATTTTCTTGGGTGGTTTCCTCTTGGGGAAACCGGGACGGTTATATTTTCTTGGGTGGTTTCCTCTTGGTCTTCATGGTCTTGTTGGTCTTCGTGGTCTTGCGGGGCTTCCTGGGGCGGCCCACGGGCAGCGGGCGGAGGCGCCGGCCGAGGGTGCGCTCCAGCTTGCTCACGAATGAGTCGGTTCCCAGCGGACACCCGCGCAGCGTCCAGCGGCGAAGCCGCGCCACCACCGCCTCGTCCTCCGGCCGGGTCAACCACTGCGACCAGTCGCCGACGGACCCCACGGCCTCCCGCCAGTCCGCCAGGTCCAGCAGGCCGGTCGCGTCCTTGCCCCGGACATGCGCCGCCGCACTCGACCAGCCATACCGCCACGCTCGTCGCACCAGGCGGGCACGCACCGGATTGCGCTCCACGTACCGCATGGCCCGCCAGAAGTATTCTCCGTCCAGCGGGCTGGAGAAGAACCGATCCTGCCAGAGATGCCCGCACCGCCCGTGCAGCCGGTTGATGTACCGCGTGTACTTCAGGTGCGTGCTGCCGATGGCCTTGGCCAGCGACTGCTCGTGCAGGGGCGTGACCACCAAGTGAATGTGATTCGTCATCAGGCAGTAGCCGACGACCGCCAGCTCGAAGCGCTCGGCCTGCTCCCGCAGCAGCTCCAGGTACACCCGGCGATCGTCATCGACGAAGAACACCGGCTGGCGGTTGTTGCCGCGCTGCGTCAGATGATGCGGGCAGCCCGGAATGACCACTCTCGCCGCTCTCGGCATGCCACTACCCTATCACGCCCGAAGGCAATGTCAACAGAAAATATAACCGTCCCGGTTTCCCGGTCGGTGGGCAAGGACCTGGTGGTCGGCTACGACGCCCCGGGCGTCTTCACCCACGCCGGCGGGTCCTGCACCGTCAGCGATTACCTCTACGTCGGGTTCGACTCCGGTTCCAGCGGCAGATATGAGCTCAGCGGGACGGGCGCCCTGTCGACAGTCAACGAATACGTGGGCTACTTGACCACAGGGACCTTCGCACAGGCGGGCGGAACCAACACCGTGAACTCCAACCTTTACGTCGGGGTCAACCCGGGCTCCACCGGCAGGTATGACCTGAGCGACGGGCAGCTCTCGGCGACGTACGAATACGTCGGCTATGACGGCGCCGGCACCGTCATACAGACCGGCGGGACTAACACGGTGGGCTCCAGCCTTTACGTCGGGTTCGGCTATTGTTTCGGCACGGGCACGTTCATACAGACCGGTGGAGTGAACATAGTGGGAGACAAGCTTACCCTCGGGTATGCCTTCGATTCCAGCGGGACGTACGAGCTGGGTGGCGCGGGCCAGCTCTCGGTGCGCGTCGTAGAGGTGGGTCACGAAGGCAGGGGCACCTTCACACAGACCGGCGGCACCAACACGATCAGCCACTACCTTTACCTCGGGTACTATGGCGGTTCCAGCGGGACGTACCAGCTCAGCGGCGGGCAGCTCTCGGCGTACGATGAATACGTGGGGCACTGGGACACCGGCACGTTCACGCACAGCGACGGCACCAACACGGTCAGCCGCTACCTTTACCTCGGGTACTATGGCGGTTCCAGCGGGACGTATGAGCTCAGCGGGACGGGGACGCTTTCGGTCGCCTGGGATCAATACGTGGGCTATTCCGGCACGGGCGCCTTCACCCAGACCGGCGGGACCCACACCATCGGGGGCCTGTACATCGCCCGCCAGAGCGGCTCGGACGGCGCGTATGAGCTGAGCGGGTCCGCCCAGCTCTCGGCGGGAAGCGAATACGTGGGGTATTCGGGCACGGGCACGTTCGCCCAGACCGGCGGGACGAATGCGCTCGCCGCGGACCTGTTCCTGGGCTACAACTCAGGCTCTGCGGCGATATACGAGTTGAGCGGGACGGGCGCCCTGTCCACAAGGTACCAGTACGTGGGCTATGCCGGCAGCGGCCGATTCGTGCAGACCGGCGGGACGAATGCCCTCCCCGGGGTCCTGTTCCTGGGCTACAACTCGGGCTCCGCGGGGATATACGAGCTGGGCGGGGCCGGTCAGCTCTCGGCGGGCCTTGAGCACGTGGGCTGGTTCGGCACGGGCGCGTTCGTCCAGACCGGCGGGACGAACGCCGTCTCCTTGGACCTCTACCTGGGGCGTGGGTCCGGCGGCAGCGGCACCTACACGATCAGCGGCGGCACGCTGGACGTGAGGGACGGGAGGATCGACGTCGGCCCCGAAGGCACGGGCACCTTCGCCCTTTGCGGGGGGCTGGCCATCGCCGACGAGTTCGTCATCAACACCCACGGGGCGATCGTCATGACCGGCACGACCGCCACGCTTCGGGTCAATGCGCTGACCGGGTTCGGCAGCCCCCTGTCGGTCCCGGGGTCTCTGGAGCTGGGCCACTCCGGCGGCAGCGGACAGGGCAGCTACTACGTCCCCGCGGGCGAGGCCGTCTCCGTCGGCGCCGACCTGACGATCGGCTACGACGGAACGGGGGTGCTCTCACAGGTTGGCGGTACGGTCGCCGTCCCGGACTGTCTGTACGTCGGCCGGCAGGCAGGCGCCCAGGGCACCTACCTGCTCGCCTCCGGCGGCCTCTCACCGGTTGTCGAGCGCATCGGGCACGCGGGCAAAGGCACCCTCACCCAGACCGGCGGGACCAACCAGCCGACCACGTTGCAGGTGGGCGTCCAGCCCGGCGGCGACGGGACCTACACCCTCAGCGCCGGGGCCCTGTCGGCCGACGAGCAGTACGTCGGCTACGCCGGGGCGGGCACGCTGACCCAGACCGGCGGCACCAACGTCGTCAGCAACGGCCTGTACCTGGGACACCAGGCCGGCTCGACCGGGGTGTACCAGATCAGCGGCGGCAGCCTCAGCGTCGCCGATCTGCACGTGGGCGGCGCCGGGGGCGGCGTGCTGAATATCAGCACGGTTTCGGCCGACGTGACCGTCTCGGGGACGCTGTACATCGGCAGCGGCGGCGGCGTCCTGGCCGTGCCGGGGGCAACCATCCACATGACCGGCGCGAAGTTCCGCAACGAGAGCACCACCCCGGAAAACCTCCAGTATCTGACCAACCTGACGCTGATCTTCGAGGGCGGCGCGGACGCCGTCGACGACTTCGAGGTCGCCGGCGAGGACAAAGGGGCCGTCCTGGCCGGCTGGACGGACAACTTCGCCCTGGGGGTGCTTCAGCTCGGCACGGGCACGCCCGCGGAGTGCGGGCGGATCAGGGTGGCCGACGACTTCGACAACCAGCAGGACGGGCCCGACGACGAGGCCCTGTACGTGCACGACCTGGTCCTGAACGCCGGGGCGGCCGTCGACCTCAACAACCGCAAGCTCTACTACCTCAACGGCGGGGCGCCGAAGGAGTTCTTCCGGGGCGACGTCAAGCTGGACGGGAACGTGGACGTGCTGGACTTCGCGGCGGTGGCCAATCACTTCGGCCAGACGGGCATGACCTGGGCCCAAGGTGATATGAACGGTGACGGGCTGGTGGACGTGCTGGACATGGCCGTCCTCGCCAACAACTTCGGCAAGACCACCGGCGCGGACCCCGGAACACCCATCCCCGAGCCGGGCTGCGCGGGGCTGATCGTCCTGCCGCTGGCGCTGCTGGCGGGGCGGCGGAAGCGGGGCGGCGCCGGGCGGCGCGGCCGCCGGGGCGGGTGAACGGCAGGCGCCAGAATTCGAGAGATATTGCCGAAAATACCCCTTGACAGGAAATGATGCGGCGGTATAATTGGCAAACTGGAGTAGGCTCATAGGAGCGGGAACAGCCCGCTACGGCTCGAAGTGCTCACGAGCCCTTGGCCCAGCAGTTCTAGTGGAGTGCTGGCAAGGGACAGCGAAGGAGGAGAAGGCTCATGGCACGCACAGGTGCCCTGTCTACAGCAATCGCAGTGCTCGTTTTCTCAAGTCTCGCCCAGGCTGATATTTCCCCGACGGCCACCTTCATCAAGACCCGGCCGTACCAGCAGCTCAGCTCGGAGGACTGGCTGCCCCTCAACGCCGACGACCCCACCATTGACGGGCCGGAGGACATCGACAAGGCCTCCGGGATCATCCCCAGCGTCGGCAAGGGGCGCGTGGTCTGGGCCGACGGGCGGACCGGGAACGTGGTCACCATGGGCTACGACCTGGTCACGGACTCAGGCGAATTCCTCGTCAGCAAGGGCAACCCGCTGGCCGACGCCTGGCAGGAAGGCAATCCGTTTGTCGGCGTGGATGCCGCCGGGGCCCACCGGACGGTCTACGACGCCACCCAGGTCGGCGTCCCCAGCGCCGATCCGGGGGACATCCAGGCGGGCGTTCCCAACCCCCCGCCGCCGGCGCCCCCGGGGTCGACGGCCTGGGTGGTGCAGACGCCGGTGACGCTGACGCCGCAACTGACTCCCGTCTTCACCAACCTCCCCCAGCAGACCCTTGTCAGTTGGATCAACCACCCCGGGACGCCGTCGAAGTGGCCCGGGTACGCCAACACCGAGATTTACAGGGCGACCTTCACGACGCCCGCCACCAATATCATGCCGGTCACGACGACCCTCGCCCCGCGGGACAACCTCGAGGGCGACGGGAAGTACCTGGTCTGGCAGGAGCTGGTCGAGCACGACTGGATGACGCAGCAGTCCTCCTGGGACATCGTCGTGTACGACTGCCTTGCGCTGTCCTTCAGGTACATCGACGGCCCGGCGGCGACGCACAAGAACCAGATCGACCCGGACGTGAGCGGCAGGCTGGTGGTCTTCACGCAGGAAGAGGACCCCAGCGGCACCGGCTCGACGAACGTCTACTTCCTGGACCTGGCCTCTCCCGGCGGGGCCGGGCCCGTGCCCATCACCACCTCCGGCGCCGCCGCCAGGGCCGCCATCAGCAAGGCCACCAACGACGACGACGGAAACTACTTCGTGGTCTGGCAGAACATCCCCACCGACGACCCGGACGAGGACTTCTTCCCCTCCCACCCCGTCGGGCACGGCGAGTGGGACTTCAACTGGGACATCTGGGCGCAGGAGATCCAGATCGGCGCGTCGGGCGAATACGAGCTGCACAAGGACGCCTTCGTCATTCGGGCCGACCCCGGAAGGCAGACCCATCCGGACATCGACGGGCTGGACGTGGTCTGGCAGACGCAGGCCCCGGACGATGCGTACATCTACGTGTGGGGGCCGATTCCGGAGCCCTGCACGGTTCTTGTCCTTGCGGCCGGCATGCCCTTCCTGCTTGGCGGGCGGCGGAGGCGCAGAGGGAGCGGCCCGCGCGAATAGAATTACGATAATGTTTGTGTCCAGGGGACTGGGCATGTTAACCGATTCGTAGTAGAGTACGGTTCGCCCCGGGCGGCCGGGGAACCTTGTGGCTCGAAGACCGGATGGAATGAGGGTATGACGATGCGAAAGACAATGGCAGCCGTTCTGATCGTGGGACTGTTGGCGGGCTTCTCGACGGGCCAGACCATGGCCCCCGTGAGCGTGACGGGAAATGCGACCTTCCAGCAGGAGGGAGACAACTGGACGGTCACGACCACTTCCGACAGGACCGTCATCAACTGGAGCGAGTTCGGCGTGGCCGAGGGCGCCACGGTGCATTTCCAGCAGCCCGCCGTCACGTCGGCGGTGCTGAACCGGGTCCTGGGCTCGCAGGCGAGCTACATCAACGGCCTGCTGAGCTCCAACGGGGGGGTGTACCTGCTGAATCCGAACGGGGTGGTGGTGGGCCCGGGCGGGACCGTGCAGGTGGCGCGGTTCATCGCCTCGACGCTCTCGATCCCCGACGCGGAGTTCCTCTCCGGGCGGGACATGAACTTCAAGGGCGCCTCGCAGGCCTCGATCGAGAACCACGGGAGGATCGAGGCGATCGGCGGGGACGTCTACCTCATCGCCCGCAACGTGGTCAACACCGGCGCGATCCGGGCCGAGGGCGGCTCGGCCAACCTCGTCGCCGGGCTGGACGTGCTGCTGACCCAGGACGGGGACCTGTTCGTCCGTCCGTGCCCCGCCCAGGGCACGGGCATCGGGGTGGACAACCGCGGCGTGATCGAGGCCATCCTCGCCAGGCTGCAGGCCGACGGCAACATGTACGCCCTGGCCATCAACAACACCGGGTCGGTCCGCGCCACCGGGCACGAGATCGCCGCCGGGCGAGTGCTCCTGCGGGCCGACGGCGGGGCGGTGAACCAGGCGGGCGCACTGGCCGCCCGGACCGTCCGGGCCGACGGCGCCACCGTCGGCGGCGAGGTCCAGGTGCTGGGCAAGCAGGTCGCCGTCACCGGGAAGGCGACGATCGACGCCTCCGGCGACCTCGCCGGCGGGCGGGTCCTGATCGGCGGGGACCGCCAGGGCGCCAACCCGGACGTGCCCAACGCCCAGAACACCTCCGTGGGCCCCGACGCGCGTCTGGCCGCAGACGCCCTTCTCGCCGGCGAGGGCGGGAGCGTGATCGTCTGGTCGGACGACGCCACCACGGTCGCCGGGGCCATCTCGGCCCAGGGCGCCGGCGGCGCGGCCGGCGGGTTCGTGGAGACCTCCGGGCACACGCAGGACCTGGAGGGGCTGGAGCTGTCCTGCGGCGCGGGCGGGACCTGGCTGGTCGACGCGCCCGCGGACATCAACGACGCCACGCTCATCAATGACGCCCTGGACGCCGGCACGAACTACTGGTACTGGTCCACCACGCACATCAACGTCAATGACACGATTGAGCAGACGATCGTCCCCGCCGTCGCGCCGCTGCTGTGGCTGGACGCCTGGGCCGGCAAGATCACCATCAACCAGCCCATCGACGTCGGCACGGGGACCCTGAGGCTGACGGCGACCGACGGCGTCAACCAGGTTCCCGGCACGACGGTCATGGCCACAAACCTCCAGCTCGGCGGCATCGGCGCCTTTCACCTCGAACAGCCGGGCAACGACTTCGGCACCATCGGGGTCGCGGTCTTCGGCAACACCAGCGGGGTGTGGGTCCAGGACGTCAACGACCTGAGGATCGGCGCCGTCGGGAACGCCCGGGGCGTGAGCGTCACGGGCGGGGAGGTCCACATCACGACGCCGAACGGGTGTATCCTGGTCAACGGCCTGCTGGGCCCGAACATCGCCAGAGGCTACCACGCGATCGGGAACGTCGCGATCACCGAGAGGAGCTTCCTGAGCGAGTCCTATGAGATCCGGATCTCGAACAAGCCCCCGGAGAGCAGGACGCCCACGGACGTCGAGAACTTCCTGGGCATCCCGGGGGAGCTGATGGCCTTCAACCCGAACACGGACCTGGGCTCGGCGGTGATCATCGACTTCCTCAACCTCGCCGGCGACAGCCTGGGCTACGACTGGAACTTCCGGGTCGCCGAGACGCTCAGCGCCGATTCGGCGAACGACTACTCCTTCGCCCTCATCAAGCCCGTGCCGGGCGTGGTGGAAGAGCTGGGCACCGTCGAGCAGGCGCGGACCGCGGGAATGCAGGACTTCGGCGAGTTCTCCTGGCAGACCGGGTGGGCGACGAGGAGCCAGGAGCTCGACCACGTGTCCACCGCCTATACGCTGAGCCTCGGGTCCATGAACGTCGACCACCCGGAGTACCTCTCCGTGCTGTACCTGAGGAACATCACCTTCACGGGCCACCAGTATTTCAGCCGCCTCTTCGAGTATGAGCGGATCTTCGACCAC
>CAZNSB010000094.1:9081-12954 GCA_964575155.1 uncultured Planctomycetaceae bacterium
TCCCTCACATCCGTCCGGACGTCCGCGTGAGCACCGTCGGCGGCGAGCTTCTGGCCCCGATGCTGAATGAGACGAGCACGTACTTCGATCAGTCGTCCCAGTCCATCTTCTTCGACGACTCCACCAAGGCCGTGGACCTGAGGTACTACTACCAGTCGGTAGGCTCGATCTACCAGATCCCGCGGTAGCGGCTCCTGCCGCGAGATCGCTTCGCGCCGGCCCCGGCCGGCGCTTTCGCAGGAGCTTGCACAGGACTACCTGTCCAGGTGACTGTCAGCGCCCAACCGCGCGGCGGCTCCGGTGCCTGCCCCCCTCTCAGGCGGGCAAATTCCCCCCTCATTTTGCGGTGGACAAGGCCCTCGGGCCACAGGTATGCTCCGGTGAGTTAATTCGGGTTTTGCCCTTGCAGAAGCCGGTCTGGAAAGATACAACTCGGCGGCGTGAAATTGCGTAGCTCGCTCGGGTGCTTCCCGTTCACTCCTTTCGGCCGATTGGCCGATAAGACGGGAGAGCGCGGGCGTTCCCGAGGGCACGGACGGCCCACGGGAAGGGCCGGCAACGCGGGCCCGCACGGACGCGGATGCCTCCTAGAGACGAAATGGCGGTGATTCGCATGAAACGGATTGGGACCTTCTCTGCGAGGCGGCACCTCCTTCAGCGGCGGTGCGGGGTTCTTGTCCTGGCGGGTCTTCTCGGGTGCGCCGCCCGGGTCGCCTGGGCGCAGCAGCGCATCATTCGCCCCGAGGACTACAAGCGGGGCGTTGTCCCCAAGAAGCCCGAGCACCGGGCCGCTCCCGCCGAGCTCCCCGAGCGCAGGATCGACATCGCCGACGACAAGACCATCCTTCTGAAGTCTCTTCTGGGAGTGCGGTTCGTCCGCTCCGCGGAGGAGGTGATCAAGGATGCGGCCGGGGCCGGCATCGAGATCAAGGACATCGAGCTGCTGGACAACGAGGAGTTCCGCAAGGTCATCCAGCCCTATCTCGGCAAGCCGGTCACGATGAGGTCCATCAGCAAGATGGTCCGGGACACGATCGTGCACTACCGGTCCAAGGACCGCCCGGTGGTCGACGTGTTCGTGCCGGAGCAGGAGATCACCAAGGGCGTCGTCCAGCTCATGGTCGTCGAGGCGCGGGTGGGCCAGGTCAAGGTCGAGGGGCTCAAGTGGTTCGGGGAGAAGAACGTCCGCGCCCACGTCCGCCTGCAATCCGGGGACGTGATCTACGCCAGCAGTCTCCTCGCCGACGTGGACTATATCAACAAGAACCCCTTCCGGTTCGTCCGTCCCGTGCTCCAGCCCGGCAAGGAATTCGGAACCACGGACATCCTCCTCGACGCCAAGGACCGCTTCCCCATGAGGTTCTACATCGGCTACGAGGACACCGGCAGCCGGGAAACCGACCTGGGGCGACTCTTCACCGGCTTCAACATCGGCAACCTCTTCGATCGGGGACATGAGGTCGGCTACCAGTACACCACCAACACGCACGTCCACAACCTGGGCATCCATTCCGCCTACTGGCGCATCCCCCTGATGAACCGCGACACCCTGGCGTTCTTCGGGAACTGGGCCGGGTACGACTTCAGCATGCGCGGCGCGGACCAGCACAGCGACAACTGGAACGCCCACGTGCGATACATCACGCCTCTCCCGTCGTCGCGAGGCCTGGCTCACGAACTCGAGTTCGGCGTGGACTTCCGCCGGGCGGAGAACGACATCCAGGTCGGCGGAAACACCGTCTACGACGACTTCATCGACGTGGGGCAACTGGCCTTCCAGTACGGCGGGAGATGGAAGGACAGGATGGGCAACAGCTCCTTCGTGCTCAACGGGTACTGGAGCCCGTTCAACCAACTGTTCTCGAACCATCAGAGCAAGCAGGCCTACGAGGTCGTGCGGAGCGGCACCAGGCCGGAATACATCTACGGGCACGCCAGCGTGGAACGCCTGTGGGTCCTGCCCGAGGGCTGGGGCTTGTTCAATCGCGTCACCGCCCAACTCTCGAACCAGCGCCTGCCCCCCACGGAACAGTTGGGGCTGGGCGGGTACAACACCGTCCGCGGCTTCGACGAGCGAGACGTCAACAGCGATCAGGGGCTCATGGCAACCATGGAGCTGCGGACTCCCCGGCTGGACCTGGGGATCAAGGACAAGGCCAAGAACATCCCGAGCTTTTTGCAGTTCCTCGCCTTCTGCGACTACGGGCATGCGAGGAATCGCGGCTCGCGCGCCTTCGAGGAGAAGACCGAGGACATGCTGAGCGTCGGCGCGGGGCTGCGGCTTCGCATCAGCGACAACCTCAGCGTGCGGGTCGATTACGGCTACAAGCTTGAGGACGTCCAAGGCAGCGAGTCCGGAGACGGGCGCTTCCACATCTTCGTGTTGCTGAGCTACTGACCCCCGCCCGCCGAAACGCCGCCGCGCCGCCGGGGGGGCGACACAACGGCGTCGGCCGGCCGGGCTGCCATCTCCGGCCTGCTGCCTTCTCAACCGGCCGACCTGGATACTCCTCCGGGCCGCCGGGGCTTGGTCATCTCACCAGGCCGAACACCCTCGCCAGCAGCGTCCCCAGGCCCTGTGGGGACTTCCGGGTGAGTCTGGAGTCCGTTTGGGGCGTGTGGAAGGCGACCGCGGGCATCTGGCCGAGGGACTTCGAGCCTCCGCCGGTCAGGAAGATGCGCCCGCCGACCTTGACGGCCGTCGTCGCCCGGGTGATGCCGGCGGTGTTCACCGCCGCGCCGCAGACGTTGCCCCGGGAAACGCGGGCAACCGCCGCGGGCGAGGTCACCCGCACATACAGCCCCGAGGCGCTTGCCATCGTCACCGCACCCGCCGACGCCGTGGGCGTCCCGGCAAGTGCCGGAGCGCCGAGAAGACAAAGCCCGACACAGAGAACAGTTGCAGTCTTGAACATGGTTCCGCTCCTATGAATGTGCCCTGGAAAAGCAGACCCAACGTCTGCCCGGGACGTTCCTCTCGCCCCGAAGAGCCCAATGCCCTTCTCTTCCAAATGGACTAGTAAGATTCAGATGCCTCGGCGGCCAAATCCGGGGAACCTTTTTTTCGCCGGGGCGCGACGGAGCCGGCTGACCCCGGGCCGGGACGTCGCCGCCGGGGCGGAAAGACTTGCCCGGCGGGGCCTGGCGGGTAGAATCAGGCCGATCCGGGAGAGCCAGCCATGAGCGAGGACCTGGGACAATACGCCGGTCGGGTGACGGTGACGGACGGGGCGTGGGGCACGCAGCTCCAGGGGCGCGGGCTGGAGGCGGGGGCGTGCCCGGACACCTGGAACCTCCAGAACCGCGCCGCCGTCGAGGCCGTCGCCGCCGGGTACGTCCAAGCGGGCTCCGAGATCATCCTGACCAACACCTTCCGGGCGAGCGGGCTGCTGCTGGGGCGGGCGGAGCGGGCGGCGGAGATGGCCGAGGCCGGCGCCGCCATCAGCCGAAAGGCCGCCGGCGACGCCGTGGGCGTGTTCGGCTCGGTCGGCCCGACGGGGAAGATCGTGATGATGGGCGAGGTGCCGGCGGGGGAGGTCTCCGCCGCCTTCGCCGCGACGGCGTCGGCGTTGGCCCGCGGGGGCGCCGAGGCGATCCTCTGTGAATCCTTCGCGGAGCTGGAAGAGCTGCTCCTGGCGGTCCGCGCCGCCCGGGCGAGCACCGACCTGCCGGTCGTCGCCAGCATGACCTTCGACTCCGGCCCGGACAAGACCGCCACGATGATGGGCACCACCCCGGCCGAGCTCGCCGCCGCCGCCGACGACGCCGGCGCCGCCGCCGTCGGCGCAAACTGCGGCGCCGGGCCGGAGCACTTCGTCAAGGTCGCCGCCCTGCTCGCCCAGGCCACCGACCTGCCCATCTGGATCAAGCCCA
>CAZNSB010000095.1:0-11604 GCA_964575155.1 uncultured Planctomycetaceae bacterium
ACTATAGGGTAGGGGGAAGGTGCAGGTTGCGGCCGCGATGAGGCGGCCGGGGGGGTGTTGACAAGTTGACGGGTTCACGTCCGGCAGGGGGGCAAAGGCCCCGGTCGGGGCGTTCGCCCGGCCGGCGGCGGCGAGTTAACGGCTCACCCAGGTGTAAACAACTAAGCGCTTTTGAGAAAAGCACTTACCAATTTCAGCCCGCGAAGGGCGTTTACTATTCACCCATCCGGGGATCTTCTGTAAGCCCCTCTTTTGCAACGCCGTACGAAGGTAAATGCGCGGGGTGGACGGGTTAAGGTTTTAACTAATGCTACAGCGCCACTTCGTGGCCTCGTTAACTGCTTGATTGGAAAGAGCTTCGCGATGTGTAGCCGATCCGCAAACCGCCCCACTTTCGTTCGCGGTCAGGACCGCTCCAAGCCGTTACCAGTCAACCGGTTAACCAATCAACGAGTCAACCATGTGGCGTTGTGGTGCTAATCAAGACCCGACCCCATAAGAAGCTGTTTCAGAACCCGATCCCTCGGGTGACACTGGTTGCTCGCAACCAGTGTCGCTCGATGTGGGAACACGGCTTGGCAAGCAAGCCGCCTGCCCCTGCCTACCTGCGCCAGGCAGGCAGGTGCCACCCGCCAGTCAAAGGCGTTGGGTTCTGAAACAGCTTCTTATCCAGAAACTCACCACTAATCACTAATCAAGACCTGACCCCAAGAGTGTGACCCCAAGAGTGGAAACTCACCACTAATCACTAATCAAGACCTGACCCCAAAAGTGAAGACCTGACCCCAAGAGTGCAAGAGTGAAGACTGGAGCGCGAGGGTGCCAAAGGGACTTCTGTCTCCGCCTCGTCTGCGGTCTCGGCGGTGAGGTGTTCGGGTCGGCGCCCGGCCGCCGGTGGCTCGTGCCCGGTGGCTGCTGCCCGGTGCCCGGTGGCTGGTGGCTGGTCGCCGGTCGCCGGTGTCTGGCGGCTTGCCGGGCTGCGGGGTGGCGGTTTACAATCCGCTGCGTGAACTGTCGCCGGGGCAACGCGGTCTGGCTTGTGGCGGGGGCGTTGGTGGTCGGCGGCTGCGCGGACGGCCTGAGGCCGGCGGCGGTGGAGCTGGAGCTGTCGGGCGTGAAGCCGACGGCCGACGTGAGCGACCTGGCGGCGGTGCTGGCGGGAGCGGTGACGAAGGACGGTCGAGTGGCCCCGGCGGCGATTTCGCGGCTGTCGGGCCGCCTGGATACGCAGTTGCGAAAGATGGCGGTGGCGGGCCCGACGGCGACGCCGGGTCTGTATCCGACGTACGGCTGCCGGTGGGCGTACTGGTACAACGCGCGGGCGGGTTGGTCACTGAAGCTGTCAGCTTTGGCGGGCTGTCCGCGGAAGCTGTGCCCGCGGGCGATGTGCCGGCGGCGCTTTCCGCTGGACGGGCGGTCGATGTCGCTGAGCGACATCGACGCGATCCTGCTGGCCGAGGCCGAACGCACCGGCGACTTCCGGCTCGCCGCCTGCGCCCCGGGCGTGCAGGTGAGCTACGGGCCGATGCCGCAGCGCCCTTACGCGGCGGCGGACTTCGGCGAGCGGGTCTCGGCGATGCTCAGCCGCCTGGTCCTGGACGAGCGGCGGTTCGTGGTGGACGTGGCGGCGCGGACCGTCCGCGTCCCGCCCATGCTCTGGGCCGGACGCCAAAGCCTCTTCCGCCAGTACCGGCGCGACTACGGCACGCAAGAGGTGGCGCTGGCGACGGCGCTGCGGGCCTACGTGGACCGCCGGGCCCGCCGCCGCCTGGAAGAGTGCCTCGGCTACAAGGCGGTGCCCCGGAAGCCGAGCGGCGAACTGGCCATCCCCAGGGCGAGGATCTACTATCCGGGCAAGATCGGGCGGATCGAGCCTTGAGCGGCTTCGGCGGGCCCAGGGCAGGCCCTTCGTCGGTGGAGGCGCCGGCGGGGTCGGTGAGTGGACTGGACGTGGCGGGGCGCAGTTGACGATAAAGGCAGGGTCATGAACGTGGTCAGCCGACTCGGCTCGCGGGCGCTCTCGGCGGTGTCGACCTTCGGGGACTTCTGCCGGTTCTGCGGGCGGACGGGGGCGTGGGTGCCGACGGCGGCCCGGCCGAGGATGATCTCCCTGGTCCTGGACCAGATGTACGAGGTGGGGACGCGGTCGGTCCCGGTGGTGATGGTGACGGGGGCGTTCGTGGGGATGGTGCTGGCGGCGCAGTCGGTGCTTCAGTTCAAGGCGATCGGACTGGAGGCGAAGCTGGGTGCGATCGTGAACCTCTCGGTGGTCCGGGAGCTGGGGCCGGTGCTGGCGGGTGTGATGCTGGCCGGGCGCGTCGGCGGGGCGCTGGCCGCCGAGCTGGGAACCATGCGGGTCACCGAGCAGATCGACGCCCTGCGGGCGATGGGGTCCGACCCCATCCGCGTGCTGGTGATGCCGCGGTTCCTGGCGTGCGTGCTGCTGATGCCCATCCTGGTGCTGTACGCGGACCTGACGGGGATCCTGGGCGGGTACGCCATCGGGGTGCACGTTTACCAGATCAACGCGGCGGCCTTCTGGCAGAACGCGGCGAGGACGGTGGAGATGTTCGACATCGTCTCGGGGCTGCTGAAGAGCGTCTTCTTCGCGGGCATGATCTCCCTGATCTGCTGCTACCGGGGCTTCCGCTGCCGGCCGGGAGCCGCCGGCGTCGGGCGGGCGTGCACCGAGGGCTTCGTGGAGAGCTGCATGACCATCCTGGCGCTGGACTTCTTCCTGGGCGTGCTGCTGAATTCGATCTACACCCTGACCTGGGGCACCCCGCCGCTGTTGTAGGAGTCCGTCAAGATCGAGTTTGGGAGTTCGGGCATGCGACACAGGGACACAGAGACTCAGAGAAGAAAAGAGATTCCCTTGGACCTCTGTTCCCCCGGGTCTCAGCGTCAAACCCGTGGCCGCCCGTCCTGCTCACAGATTCAATGGTGCTAGGAGGAGATGACCTTGCTGCTGCGGATGCTGCGAAACTGGATGGGCCGGCATCGAAACCCCACGAACCTGGCCCTGCACGTGGCGGGAATCCCCGCGACCGTCGTGGCGGTTCCGGTGGCGATCGTGGGCGAGTGGCTGCTTGCGGCGGGGCTGTTCGTGGGCGGGTATGCCCTTCAGTTCCTCGGGCACGTCGTCGAGGGCAACCGCTCCGGGGAGGAGGACCTCATCCGCCGCCTCTTCCGCCGGCGCTGAAAGGGACGCGCTGATGAGTGCATCGGGCAAGGACAGGCTGGCCGTCGACGGCGGCAGGCCGGTGCGGACGAGGCCCTTCCCGCCGCGGGCGCTGTTCGGGGAGGAGGAGAAGGCCGCGGCCATGGCCGTGTTCGACGAGGCCATCGCCGCCGGCGCGCCCATCGGCTACGGCGGGCCCAACGAGCAGGCCTACGAGAAGGCCTTCGCCGAGTACCTCGGCGGGGGCCTCGCCAAGGCGGTCAACTCGGGGACCTCGGCGGTGCTGGCGGCGGTGGGGGCGCTGGAGCTGGATTGCGGCAGCGAGGTGGTGGTCCCGCCGATCTCCGACCCCGGGGGGGTGATGCCGGTGGTGATGATGAACTGCGTGCCGGTGCCGGCGGACGCGGACGGGTCCTCGTTCAACGCCGGGTGCGAGCAGATCGCCGCAGCGACGACGGAGCGGACGAAGGCGATCGTGGCCGCCCACATCATGGGCGAGCCGGCGGACATGGCCGGCATCTGCGCGTTCGCCCGGGCCCGCGGGCTGGCGGTGATCGAGGACGCCGCCCAGGCGCACGGGGCGAAGCTGGGCGGGCAGCCCGTGGGGACCTTCGCCGAGCTGGGCGCCTTCAGCACCATGTTCGGCAAGCACCACGCCACCGGCGGGCAGGGCGGGGTGGTGTTCACCCGCGACGAGGAGCTGTTCTGGAAGGCGCGGCGGTTCATGGACCGCGGCAAGCCCTTCGGCACCGACGAGACCACCAACGTGGTGCTGGGGCTCAACCTCAACAGCAACGAGCTGGCGGCGGCCATCGGGCGGGCCCAGCTCCGGAAGCTCCCGTGGATCGTGCAGCGGCGGCAGGAGGTCGCCGCGGGGATCGCGGAAGGCATCGCCCCCCTGGAGGCCGTCGCGATGCCCCGCCTCCTGCCGGGGGCCGAGGCCAGCTACTGGCACCTCCGGCTGACGGTGAACGCCAAGCGGCTGACCGTGAACAAGGACGCCTTCGCCAGGGCCCTGGCGGCCGAGGGCATCCCGGTAAACCCCTCCTATCGCCACCTGCCCAGCGAGCACGTGTGGTTCAGGCGGCGGCGGACGTACGGGTCGAGCGGGTGCCCGTGGACCTGCCCCCGCTACGGCGGCGACGCCGAGGCGAGCTCCCCGCTGCCCAACGCCGTAGCGGCCGCCGAGTCCAACTTCCTGGTGGGCATCCATGAGAACTGGGGGCCGGAGGAGATCGGCGACGCGGTGGCCGCCCTGACCAAGGTCGAGCGGGCCTGCCGCAGGCAATAGCCCCCCTGCCGGGGGGGCATGCCGGAGCGCCGGCGGCTGCCGATCTTGCAGGCCCGGACGCGGCGCTGCCCGGATGTCCGCCAAACCGGCGGCGAGAAACGACGCACCATCGGGGTATGTCAATCTAAGTTCCCCTCAGGAGGGGCCTTACGGCTGTCGGAAAAGAGGTACGAAATTTATTTCTTTTTTCCCGGAAATAGGGAAACTTGGTGCGAATTATACATAGTGAGCGATGGACGACGCAGCCCCCCCCGCCGCGAGCGGCCGGGGGCAGGGAAAACCAAATACGTGGGTTTGCCAGTGGGAAGGGAGTTCCCGGCCCGCGGGAAAGGCGAATCGAAGATGGCAGCGGCAACCGCAGTGGGACGCAGGCGGCGAAACGGGCGGAGGGCCTTGAAGGGACTTTCCCGGGCCGATCGGAGACTCTACGAGTCCATTCCCGCGAAGGTGGACTACGTGTCGCATCCGGACTACCGGCTGCGATCGACGGAGGGTCGGCTCTTCGGCCCGGAGGCCGAGGAGATCCTCGTTCACCGGTGGCGGGACTTTCCGCAGGTCGCCGAGCCCGGCGCGGGGCAGGGCAGGCAGCGGCCGAAGCTCTCGCGGCAGGAGGAGGCGGAGTTGTTCATGCGGTACAACTACGCGCGGTACCGGGTGGCGTGCCTGATCTCGGCGCAGCGGCGGCGGTTCTCCCGGCGGCGGGTGCGCGAGGTCCTGACGTGGTACCGGCGCTCGCTGGCGAGTCGGGCGGCCCTGATCGGCGCCAACATGCCGCTGGTGGTGGCGATGGCCAAGCGCACGCGGATCAACGCCATCGACTTCGGCGAGCTGGTCAGCGAGGGCAACATGGCCCTGATGCGTGCGGCGGACAAGTTCGACGTGACCCGGGGGTTCAAGTTCTCCACCTACGCCTGCCGGGCCATCCTCAAGGCCTTCAACCGGCTGGTCACGAAGACCGGCACCTACCGGCAGCGTTTCCCCACCGAGTACGACCCGGCCATGGAGGGCAGCGACGAAGTCGATCGCCGCCACGTGTACCAGCGGGAGCTGGCCATTGAGGACCTCCAGCGCCTCCTGGCGCGGAACGCCGCCGAGCTGTCGCCGGTGGAGCAGGCGGTGGTCGGCGCCCGCTTCGCCGTGGACGGATACAAGGAGCCCCGGACGCTGGAAGAGGTCGGCGCGCTGGTGGGGCTGAGCAAGGAGCGCGTCCGCCAGATCCAGAACGGCGCCCTAGCCAAGCTGCGGGCGGCGCTGGAGCAGCAGGCCGCCTGACCCGGCCGGGGGTGGTCGTCTTCAGGAAAACCTTCGCTGCCCTGAAACCATCCGGGGGGACATTTCGTCCAACGTTGCGGCAGGGGCGCCGGCGGGGCGAAAGCCCCTGGCAACGCCGGCGGCAGGAGCTACAATGCCGCTCGAACACGAGTCATTCAGTTCTGCGGCATGAAGAAAGGAGAAGCACCCATGAAAGCGATCGCATCCCTGTCGGCGTCTGTGGCGGCGGCGGTCCTGGCCGCGGGCGCCTGCTTCGCGGCGGGCGAGGTGGACCTGCCGGTCACCCAGGTCACCGCGTTCAGCAGCGGGGTGGCCTACTTCGGCCACAGCGGCAAGATCGCCGGGGACGCCAAGGTCCTGCTGAAGTTCAAGACCGAACAGATCAACGACGTGCTGAAGAGCCTGGTGCTGATGGACCTCGGCGGGGGCGACGTCACCGGCGTCAGCTACGCCTCCCGCGACCCCGTCAGCCGGGCGCTCAAGAGCTTCGGCGTCGACATCTCCGGCGAGCCCACCCTCGCCGAGCTGCTCCAGCAGATCCGCGGGGCCAAGGTCGTCGTCGCCGCGGGGGAGAAGGTCACCGGCAGCATCCTCGGCGTGGAGACCAGGACCAGGCAGCTCCTGCCGTCCAATACCCTCGTCAAGCAGCGGGTGCTGAACCTGACGACCGCCGACGGCATCCGGGCGATCCTGCTGGAGACCATCGCGAGCATCGCCCTGGCCGACGAGAAGCTCAACGCCGAGCTGAACAAGGCCCTCGCCCTGCTCGTGGAGAGCCGGGACTCCAACCGCAAGCCCGTCACGATCCATTTCTCCGGCAAGGGCGCCCGGGCGGTGCAGTTGGGCTACATCGCCGAGGCCCCCGTCTGGAAGACGAGCTACCGGCTGGTTCTGGGGGAGAAGGACATCTCCCTTCAGGGCTGGGCCATCGTGGAGAACACCTCCGACTTCGACTGGGAGAAGGTGGACCTGACGCTGGTTTCCGGGCGCCCGATCTCCTTCATCCAGGACCTGTACACCCCGCTGTACCTGCCGCGCCCCGTCGTCCAGCCGAAGCTGTACGCCTCGCTCCGCCCGCAGACCTACGACGAGGGGCTGCTCCCGGCGGAGAAGGCCAAGCAGCTCGCCCTGGCCAAGAGGGCCGCTGACTCGGACCGCTATCGCCGACGGGCCGCCGGCGCCGCCCGCCCCGGCGTCGCCCTCGCCGGCCGGGGACGCGCAGAGGCCGAGCGAAAAGCGGGCAAGGCCGACTACGCCCGCGCGCTGCAGCAGGGCGTACAGTCCGTCGCCGCCGCCGGAAAGGTCGGGGAGATGTTCTCCTATCACATCAGCACGCCGGTGACCCTCCAGCGACGGAAGTCGGCCATGCTGCCCATCGTCAACAAGCCCGTAAAGGCGCGGAAGGTCAGCATCTACAACGCCTCCGCGCTGGCCAAGCACCCGCTCAACGGGCTGTGGGTGACCAACGACACCGGCCTGAGCCTGCTGGCCGGACCCGTGACCGTCTTCGACGGCGGGACCTACGCCGGCGACGCGCAGATCGACAATCTCTCCCCCAACGACAAGCGGCTGCTCAGCTACGCCATCGACCTGAAGGTGACCGTCGATTCCTCTGCCAGCTCCACCAGCAAGATCACCTCCGTCCGGATCGTCCGCGGCGTGCTGTACGTCTCCCGCAAGCACACCTACGTCCGGACCTACCTCATCAAGAACAAGGCCGACAAGAAGCGCCCCGTGCTGATCGAGCACCCGTACCGCTCCAACCTCAGGCTGATCTCGCCGGCCAAGCCCACCGAGAAGACCGCCAAGCTGTACCGCTTCGAGGTCGAGGTCCCCGCCGGCGAGACCGGGAAGCTCAAGGTCACCGAAGAGCGAACCGACTCCCAGACCATCGCCATCCTCCCGGCCAGCGTCGGCTCGCTGAAGTGGTACTCCACCAGCACGGAGATCCCCGAGGCCGTAAGAAAGGCCATCGCCGAGGCCATCCGCCGAAAGCAGGCCCTCGAGGCCGTCACCCGGGAGATCCGCGAGCTCCAGCAGAAGATCGCCCGCCTCGAGGCCGACCAGAAACGCATCCGCGCCAACATGGGCGCCCTCGCCAAGGGCTCCACCGGATACCAGCGCTTCGAGAAGAAGCTCCTCGACGCCGAGACGGAAATCGAAAAGCTCCAGGGGCGGATCGAGAAGCTCCAGGCCAAGGCCAAGGACCTCCGCAACAGCCTGGAAGAGCACCTCAACAACTTGAACGTGAAATGATGCTTCGGGTGCGGTCTCGCGGCCCTGAGACAGCTTCTCAGCCGGCTTCGGCGAGCAGGGCCAGCAGGCGCTCCGGCAGCTCGTCGCGGTTGGCGGCGGTGAGCTTCAGCGTGGACACCTCGGGTCGCCGCCGGAGGGCGTCCACGAAGCTCAGCCGGTAGACGGGGATGGTGGCCAGGACGCACCGTTCGGAGTCCATGACTTCCGTTACCACTTCGCGAAACGCCTTCGAGCACAGCTCCATCTTGCCGATCTCGTCGATGACGATCAGCCCCGGGCGGGCCAGGGCCTTCCGCAGGGCGGCCACGCCCACGCGGTCGAAGGCGTCGACGTCGACGCCGTACTTTCCGACCCTCGGCCGGCCGGGGCGATCGACGTGGGAGAGCACCCCGGCCGTGCCGTCGTGGACGTCCTCGACGCGGAAGCCCACCCGCCGCCCGTCGTGGCGGATCTCTTCGGTGAGGAAGCCTCCGGCGACGCCGGCGGCGCGGGCGAGGACCTGGCGGATGACGGTCGTCTTGCCGCTTCCCGGCCGGCCGGCGATCAGGATCTTCGCTGACAAGCTGCAACTCCTTCACTCGGCGCCCGGCCGCCGCCTTTGGGTGCCCGGGCTGTCTGTTCGGCACTTCGTTACGTCGAGAGCCCCGGCTTGGTGGGTTGGGGGCCGGCACGGCTGCAAACTCCGCAGCCGTGGCACCCAGCGTCGGGTCTTATCCTGAACCGCTGTATCCTTCCCGCTCGGCGAGGAAGTCCAGGACCTGCTCCCGCGTGGGCAGGCCCGCCCGCCCGCCGAGCGCCCGGCAGCTCAGGGCGGCGGCGGCGGCCGCGAAGGCGCAGGTCCGCCGCAGCGGCGAGCCCTCCAGCAGCCCGACGACGAACGCCCCGTGGAAGACGTCCCCGGCCCCGGTGGTGTCCACGACCTCCACCTCGAACGCGGGCTGGTGGAAGGATTCGCCCTCGCCGGCGACGTAGGCGCCGTGCTCGCCGGCGGTGATGATCCCCACCCCGCACCCGGCGCGGCGGACGGCCTCGGCGGCTTCGGCCGGGTCGTCGCCGCCCAGGAACCCCCGACCGAACCCCGCCGAGCCGATCAGCACGTCCGTGGAGGCCAGGAGCTCATCCAGCACCGCCCGGTCGGCGGGCACGCCGGCGGCGTCGAGGACGACGGTCCGGCCGGCCTTCCTGGCCCACCGGGCGGCGGTCACGCCCGCCGGCGTGAAGCTGTCGGTCAGCAGCACCCGCGCGGAGGTCAGGTACTCGCGGTCGAGGTCCTCCGGGCGGAGCCGCATGTCCGGGTCGGTGTCGTTGAGGAAGCTGCGCCGGCCGGTGGGCGCGTGGACGCACACCACCGCCAGCGTCGACCGCCGCCCGCGCTCGACGACGACCCGCGACGTGTCCACCCCGGCTTCGCGCAACCCGGCGAGGATCTCCCGCCCGCGCCCGTCGCCGCCGATCCGGGCCAACAGCCCCGCCCGCACGCCCAGCTTCGCCGCCGCCGCCATCGCCGTCGCCGCCGGCCCGCCCCCCTGCCGGGAGTACGACCGGATCCGGGTGGCCGACTCCGCCGCCGCGTCCGGGAACTCCGGAAGCAGCAGCAGCTCGTCCAGCACGCAAACCCCCACGCCGACGGCGTCCAGTCGCGTCATCTCACCTCCCTGCCCGCTGGCACGGTCAAGCTTCGCTTGGCCGGGGCACGCGCGGTTTCGTCATTTCAGTTGACCCGCCCCGGCGGCGGCGCGGGTGGCGAAGACCGGGCACCGCCGACCGAAGCGGCGCTCGAAGGCGGCGGCGATCTCCTCGCCGGCGGCCGCGGCGCCGGCCGCGCGGACCAGCACGATCGCGCAGCCGCCGAACCCCCCACCGGTCATCCGGGCGCCGTAGACGCCTTCGCAGCCGGCGGCGGCGACGACGACGGCGTCCAGCTCTTCGCAGCTCACTTCGAAGTCGTCGCGGAGGGAGGCGTGGCTGGCCTGCATCAGCTCGCCGAGGCGGGGGTACCGGCCGGCGGAGAGGGCGTCGGCGGCTTGGAGCGTGCGGGCGATCTCGCCGACCACGTGCCGGGCGCGCTTCAGCAGGTCGCCTTCCAGCCCGCTCCCGGTGAGTTGCTCGGGGGCAACGTCTCGCAGCGCCTTCACCCCGAGGGCCTCGGCGGCGGCGTGGCACTGCCGCCGCCGCAGCGGGTACCCGCCCTCCCCGATGTCGTGGGTGACCTGCGTGTCGGCGACCAGCAGCACGACGTCCGGGTCGTCGAAGGGCACGTGGCGGACCTGCCCGCTGCGGCAGTCCAGCAGCATGGCCTGCCCGGCCCGGCCCATGACGGCGATGGACTGGTCCATGATCCCGCAGGGGGCGCCGGCGAAGTGGTTCTCCGCCCGCTGGCAGAGCAGGGCCAGGCGCGGTCCGTCGACGGCCCGGGGCCTCCCGGCCGCCGCCATCAGCGCCAGCGCGGTCGCCACCTCCAGGGCGGCCGAGCTGGAAAGCCCCCCGCCCAGGGGCAGGTCCGATTCCAGCAGCACGTCGGCCCCGGCGAGCTTCACGCCGGCTCTCAGCAGCTCGGCGGCCACGCCGACGGGGTAGTTGCTCCACGCCCCGGCCCGCGGCGTCAGCTCGCCGCCGAGGTCGATGCCGACGGTCTCCCCGAGTGCCGCGGAGTGGAAGCGGACCCGCCGGTCCGACCGGCCAGCCCACGTCGCCACCACCTGCCGCTCGATCGCGATCGGCAGGACGAACCCGTCGTTGTAGTCGGTGTGCTCGCCGATGAGGTTGACCCGCCCCGGCGCCCGGGCGGCCCCCTCGGCGGGTCGCCCGAAGATCTCCCGGAAATCCGCCATGGGCCCGTTCCTTTCCGCTCCAGCGAGGCTATCGGCGGGCGCCGGCGGTGTCAACCGGCTCAGGCGGCCGGCGCGAAACGCGAATGCCGGTTGCATTCGCCGGCGGCAACGCCCAGCCTGTCCCAGGCCGGTACCTGCTCATCGCGAACGACCCGCCCGACGGGCTGAAGGTCCGCGGGGGCAAGATCGCCCTGCCCGACCGCCCCGGCGCCGGGGCCGCGCCGCCATGAGCACGCCGCAGGGCCCCATGCGAAGCAATCAACGATTCCCGCCGGCGGGGGGGCTACAATTGTCTCATGGCTCGTCGCAACCGGTCCAGGCCGATGCCGGTGAAGCACTGGTCGTTTGCCGGGCTGCTGCTGACGTACTGGTGCAGCGCGCGCTGTGCGAACTGCTACGTGTGCAGCTCGCCGGAAGCGAGCGGGGAGATGTCCGTCGAGGACGCCCTGGCGTTCTGGGAGGGGCTTCAGGGGGCCAGTCCCCACGGCTGCCGGGTGCACATCGGCGGCGGCGAGCCGTTCGGGCGCTGGCCGGCGCTCATCGAGCTGGCCCGGCGGGCGAAGGCGGCGGGGCTGGGCCCGCTTCAAGCGGTGGAGACCAACGCCTTCTGGGCCACCGGCGGCGACATCGTCCGCGACCGGCTGTCGGCGCTGGACGACGCCGGCATGCGCCGGCTGACCATATCGGCCGACCCATACCACCAGCAGTTCGTGCCCATCGAGCGGGTCCGCCTGGCCGCCCGCATCGGCGAGCAACTCCTGGGCGCCGACCGC
>CAZNSB010000095.1:11614-12924 GCA_964575155.1 uncultured Planctomycetaceae bacterium
GGGGCGGGTGGCGGAGGAGGTGCTGGGGTGCGAGCGCGTCCGTATCCGCTGGCGCGACTGGGCGGCCGGGGGCTTCGACACCGGCTCGCTCCCGCCCGTGCGGCGGCGGGCGCTGCTGGCCGCATACGCCCGCAAGGGCCGCGACCGCCTCAACGGGCGGGCGGCCAGTGAACTGGCCGATTTCTTCCCGCTCAGCCCCCCCCGGGCTTTTGCCGATAATCCTTGCAGAGACCGCCTGTTGAGGTCTCGGCACGTGCACGTGGACGGCGAGGGGCTGCTGTGTGCGGGCACCTGCGCCGGCGTCGTGCTCGGGCGGGCAACGGACGCGGCGTCGGTGGGCGAGATCTGGCACAGGCTGGCGGCGAGCTTTGCCGATAGGGACCAGCATGCCCCTGGCGGCGATGGGCCGGCGGGCGACTTCGAGGTGGTCTCGCTGCTGTCGGCCGGCGGGCCGGCGGGCCTGCTGACGGCGGCCGAGAGGCTCGGCTACCAGGCCCGCCCCGCCGGATACGCCGGCAAGTGCCACCTGTGCTGGCACGTGCGGCGTTGGCTCTTTGAGAACGGCTGCTTCGCCGGCGGGCTGGGGCCGGCGGTGGTGTACCGCCCTTAGGCCCGCCGCGCACCTGACATCATCCTATTGTTTATCGACCTGTGCGGGACGCCGGCCGTACAATTAGAGTGCCGAGTGCGCGGACCCGCCGATGCGGAAAGGCTTGACGATCGGCGGCGGGGAGTATATGCCGTCGGCCGGTCGTTCCGGCATCCGGTCACGTCGTAGATGCATTTGAGACAGGCGCGAGAACACATCGACAACGGAATCGAGGTTTGACCGTGGCTGAGAATCAGGGCAAGGCCCCCCCGTCGCTGGACACGGAGCTGGGGCGCGTGGTCGTGGAGAAGAACCTGGCCACGCAGCAGGACGTGGAGGAATGCCTCACCGAGCAGCAGCGGCGGGCGGAGGCGGGCAGCCGGCAGTCGCTGGCGGCGGTCATGCTGGAGCGGGGCGTGGTCACGCAGCGGCAACTGGCGCGGGTGAAGGCCTCGCTGGAGGCGATGCGGACCAACCAGCAGATTCCGGGGTTTCAGATCCTTTCCCGGCTGGGGTCGGGGGCGATGGCGACGGTCTTCAAGGCCAGGCAGTTGAGCCTGGACCGGCTGGTGGCGATCAAGGTCCTCCCCAAGCGGTACAGCCAGGACAGAGACTACGTGGAGCGGTTCTACAAGGAGGGCAAGGCGGCGGCCAGGCTCAACCACCCCAACATCGTTCAGGCCATCGACGTCGGCGAGGCCGGCGGGTACCACTACTTCGT
>CAZNSB010000096.1:0-12903 GCA_964575155.1 uncultured Planctomycetaceae bacterium
TCAACATGTGTTACCTATGTCTGTGCCCTGAACACTTGCCAAGCCGTGTTCCCACACCGAGCGACACTGGTTGCGAGCAACCAGTGCCACCCGAGAGGTCGGGTTCTGAAACAGCTTCCAGGCGCGCAGGCCCCGGCAGGGGGCGTGGCGGCAAGAAGCGTCGCACGCCGTTTGCCCGGGTGAGCTTCCCGCTCGGCGCCGCCAAGCAAGCCTTGCCCGCTCGCCCCGGCACGCCCAGCTTGCCATTAGTAAAAACCTTTACCCGCCGACTACGGGGCGTTAACCGATGTAACCGATTTTCTTGAAAGTTCTTACGCGTTCCGGCCCGGCGGGGTGATTGGTAAAAGCCGCGCGGCCGAATCCGCCGTAAGTCCTTCTCTGGCCAGCATGTCACAAGTGGGCCCTTTACCTATCGCCGCGTCCGGGCGGTTCTTCGCCAAGTCTCGCCGGGACCATGCGATAGCTGAAACCGCCCGCCTCCGCTCGATCCCGGCCATGTTTACGCCGTTGGCAGCCCTCAAGGCGCACCTCGCCTGTCTACCCCTTATGTAGTGCCGTCAGTGGCCGGGCGGAATGAGCCTAAGTCGATTGTGCAAAAACCGTTATCTCCGAAACGCGCCCCCGGCCGCGGCCGCCGAGAAAATCCAGAAAAACCGCCCCCACGCCTCTGGCGGTGCCATGGCGGCCGCTGTTTGCCGCCATGTCGCAGGCCCGCTTGAGCGCTTCGGACGTAAGCATGCTAAAGCACGCTTGCGGGACAGGCCCCGGGCGCTGCCCCAGGGCCAGAGGCCCTGGTCTGCACCCGCGGTCGGCGGGGAAGACCCGTGAACGGGCCTGCCCGCGGGCAGGTGGCCGAGCGGGCCGTGCCCCGATGGCTCTTTCCGGCCATCCTGGAGCGGATGCAGCGGCCCAGGCCGCGGGAGCCGGAAAGGGGATTGCCGATCTGCCGGGCCGTGGTAGAATCACCGAAAGGGCCCACGGCGGTCGTGGGCGCAACTTGGGGCGGCACATGGCGGTTATGAAAACCGGAACCTGGCTGCCAGTGGCCCTGGCGGCCCTGGCCGGCGGGGCCTGGGCCGAGACCGCCCGGAAAGGCGAGCCCGCCCACGCGCGGACGGTCCTGACCAAGAACGCCTACTGGCGCCACTGGTATTCCTTTGGCCCGCCGAGGGTCTCGCCGGATCGGCTGAGGGCCGAAGGGGAAGAATACATCGGGACCAGGGGCCGGCGCAGTTTCAAACGCTATCAACAGGACATGCAGCGCCGGATGAAGCAGATGGGCGTAAGGGGGGCGGACTGGACGGACCATGCCATCGTCATGGAATCCACGACGGGGTTCCAGTTCGACACCCTCAAGCGCGAGATCCGGGCGCGGCATTACAGCGCCATGCCGCCGGGGGACTGGATGCGGGCCGGTTTTGACGACGCCTCGTGGGCCCGGTACAGGCGCTGCTTCTCCATCACGCCCACGATCAGGCGGGCATGCCTGAGAGCACGCTTCTTCGTGCCGGAGCCGAACCGGGTCAAGGGGCTCCGCTTTTCGGCCGACTACCGGGGCGGCATCCGGGTCTTCCTTAACGGCAAGGAGATCGCGCGCGGGCACCTGCCCGAAGGCCGACTCGCGCCCGAGACGCCGGCGGAGGAGTATCCGCCCGAGGCCTACTTCGCTCCCAAGGGTGACTTCTACTGGCTGATGGATTTCGGCAAGGTCCCCTACGGCACGCAGTACTGCATCACCGCCAACGGGCGCCCGCTGGTGCCGGAGCTGGGCAGGCCCTTCGAGAAGTACCCCGTCCTGAACGTCGGCCGGGGTTGGCCGAAGGCGGTGGTCGAGGCGCGGAAGCTGAACCCGGCCGAGGCCGGGAACTATCGCGCCGTGGGAGGCCAGAACTGCAACCTGAACCGCGCGTGCTACGACCGTGTGGTTCGGCTGCGGCACCGGAGCCTGAACGACGTGGCAATCGATTCCGGCCTCCTTCGCAGGGGCGAGAACGTGCTGGCGGTGGAGGTGCGCCCTTCGGACTATCACCCCATCGCGGTCCACTGGCACAAGGCGTACCAGGGCAACCCGTCGTGGTCCCACGGCGATCTGCGCAGCCTTGAGCTCAAGGCGGATGCGGGCATCCCCTCGGCGGTGCGTCCCCGGCCGGGCGTCCAGGTCTGGGTCGAGGACGTTCACCGCCGCGTCCATGCCCCGGACTTCTTCCCGCTGCCCCGCTCGGCGCACGGGGCCCGGATCGTGGGCTGCCGGAACGGCAGCTTCGGCGCCCAGATCGCCCTGCGCACCGACCGGGAGCTGACGGGCATCTCGGCGGGCGTGGACGCCTTCGGCGGGAAAAGCCCCGTCAAGGCCCGCGTGCTCTACAGCGTGCCCCACCGGCTGAGCGAACTCGAGAAGGGGGACGGGGGCCGGCGCGTGGGCAACTCGCCCAGCTTCAGGGTCTTCGCCGACTTCATGAAAGTCCGTTACGGGTCCACCGACGTTCCCTACTTCGAGCACCTGAGCCCGGAAGCGCCTGAAAGGCTGCCCGCGGACTCCGGCTACGTGTTCTGGGTCTCGTGCCGGGTCCCCGAGAACGCGGCCGCCGGAAAACACAAGAGCGTCGTCCGGATCAAAGCGGCCGGCATGGACCCCGTCGAGGTGCCGCTGGAGGTCGAGGTGGTGGACTGGCGGGTTCCGGACCCGGAGCACTTCCAGACGGTGATGGGCCTGGAGCAGTCCCCCTATTCCGTGGCCCGCCGGTACAACACCCCGCTCTGGTCGGACGCGCACTTCAGGATCCTGGAAAAGACCTTCCAGTACATGGCCCAGGTTGACCTGGACTGGGTGAACATTCCGATCCTCTCCTACACGGAGTTCGGCAACCGGACGGACAGCCCCTGCCGCATCATCCGCGCCGCGGACGGGCGCTACGCCGTGGACTTCACGAACTTCGACAAGTACATGGACCTGGTGATCCGGCACACGGGGGTCCCGAAGGTGGTGAGCTTCACGGTGATGCACGCCGGCAACCCCGGCGACGGGCGGATGGCGCTCAGCTCCATGGAGGTCCACGTCACCGACGCGGCGACGGGCCGGCGGTTCCCGCTGGCCGTGGACCACCGCGCCCCCGAGCCCGATCGCCGCAAGTTCTGGAAGTTCCTCTCCACGGCGCTGCACGCGCACATGCAGGATCGCGGCCTGGCGGAGTCGATGTACTGGGGCTACACGTGGGACGGCGTCGGCACGGACCCGAGCCTCTACGGGATGCTGGCGGAGTTCGTCCCGGGCGTCTTCTGGTCCAAGGGCTCCCACCAGCAGGGGCTGTCCCACTGGAACCGCGCCGTCGCCACCGCATACAACAGCCGGATCGCCATCGGCTTCGGCAGCCGAAAGGGCTGGAAGTGGCCTGACATCTGGCTGGCGTATCCGCGCTACTGGGGCACCATCATCGACTGCTCCGACTACACCCAGCCGTTCGCCAACCGCCTCATGGCCGAACGCGCCCTGACCGCCGGGGCCCGGGGCATCGGGCGGGTCGGCGTGGACTACTGGGACGGCACCTACCTCAGCGGCATGAGACGGCACACCTACCGCGTCGGCGTGCCCAACCTCTTCCTCCTCTGGCCCGGACCCGACGGGCCCGAGACCGGCACCCGGTTCGAGATCCTCAGGGAAGGGCTCCAGGAGGCCGAGACGCGCGTCTTCCTCGAACAGGCCCTCGAAAAGCTCACCGGCGAAACGCACCAGGGGCTGACGGCGCGTGTCGGCGGGGTTCTGAAGTCCCGGCTGACGGAGACGCTGAAGGACCTGCCCAACGCCACGCACCCGGAGTACCTGGCGCTGTGCACCACGGGCTGGCAGGGGCGCTCGCGCGATCTCTACCGGGCCGCCGCGGAGGTGGCGAAGGTCATCGGGGTCGACCTCAGCAGGACCGGGATCGAGGCCGACGTCCCCGCGCGCGGGCGCAAAGAGGTCCCCGTCACGGTTCGCAACTGGACCGCGTCGCCTCGGGCGTGGCGTGTTTCCTTCGAGAAGGGCACCGCGCCGCTGGAGGGCCAAGGCAGGCCGATGGGAGGCTACGTGGTTCCGGGCATCCCCGCGGCCGAATGGATGGGGGCGGAGCCAAGCGCGGGCACCGCTGTGGCGGGGCAGAGCCCGCTCAAGATCACCCTCGACGGCACAAGGCTCGAGCCCGGAACGAGGAACGTGGGCGTGCTGCGGTTTACGGATGCGGTTTCCGGCAGAAGCGAAGAGGTCCGCATCGAGGCACGCGTTGGCCCGGTGATGACCCTGAAGGGGATTCCCGGCGCACTCAATTTCACGGCGGGCGTCACGGGGAAAGAGACGTTCACGTTGGTCAATAGCTCGGGGGAGGCGCTTTCCTGGACTGTCGCGTTTCACGAAGGCCGCGCGACCAGGCCGGACCCCAAGAACCGGCGAAGACGCATCCCCGTCCCGCTGGGCCCGGAGATCCCCTGGCTTGCGTCGACCCCGCGCGGCGGGGGGCTCGCCCCGGGCGCCACGGTCCTGGTCGAGGTCGGCGGCACGGCTCCCGTCACGGCGAGGCCAAACCAACCCATCACCGTGACCATCACGGAATCGGGGGGCCGGAAGAAGCAGCAGGAACTCACGCTCCACGTGCTCAAGCCCTACCGCCAGGCCGGCGCCAGACCTGCCGGCACGCCCCTCCCGCTGGAATCGCTCGGCGAGGCAATCGTGAAAAGCCATTCCGACGGCCGGCGCGGGCGCAAGGCCCGATACGGCTTGTGGAAGCCAAGGGACGACAAGGATGAGTTCAAGCTGGGCAAGGCCGGCAATAGGTTCAAGGGCGGCCTGAAGGTCGCCGCTCGTCATGAGACGGTTTTCAACATCGAGGGCAAAGGGTTCAGGGCCTTTGCCGCCGAGGTGGGACCGGACGCCGGGCTGTCGAGTCGAATCAATCTTGCCTGGGCACACGAGTACAGGTTGAGCTACGAGGTTTACGTGGACGGCAAGCTCGCCGCGTGCAGCGGGCTGATGGAAGTGACCGACAGCCCCCGCCTGCTCGTTGCCCGGCTTCCGGCGGCGGCCAAAGAGCTGCGCATCGTCGGCCGCGCCCATAACGACAGGAACCACCGGCGCATCGCATCGTGCTGGGCCGAGCCCGCGTTCTACAAATGAGGGCCTCTCGCAGAGATGTGCAGACCGCAGAGGCGATTTGCCTCGCGGGCAAGACGGGCCTCTTGCCCGTCTTGCCCGCAAGAGAGACAATCTCCGCCAAGATAGGCAATGACCTTGCGGGCGTGGACCGATAGGATTTCGATTGCCTCATCAGGGTGTTGCTCTTTGAGATGACGGACACGAGAGTCAACGTTGCGGTGGTGGGCCTGGGATTCGGCGGGTGCTTCCCTCCCATCTACCTGGACCACCCCGACGTGGGGCGAGTGGCCGTCTGCGAGAACGACCGGGATCGCATCCAGGCGATCACGGAGAGGTTCGCCTTCGCCGACGTGTTCGATGACCTCGACCAGGTGCTGAGGCGCAGCGACTACGACGCCGTGCACCTGGTCTCGGGCATCCCGGACCATGCCGCCCAGGCGATCGCCGTGCTGAAGGCGGGCAAGCACTGCGCCTGCACGGTGCCGATGGCGACCCGCATCGCCGACCTCCAGGAGATCGTTGCCGCCCAGAGGGAATCCGGGCGGAACTACATGATGATGGAAACGGCCGTTTACACCCGCCCGTTCCTGTTCGCGCGGGAACTGAAGCGGCAAGGGCGATTCGGCCGAATCCAGTTCCTGCGCGGAGCCCACTACCAGGACATGGAGTGCTGGCCTTCGTATTGGGCCGGCCTGCCGCCCATGTGGTACGCCACGCACGCCGTCGCGCCGCTGCTGGCCATTGCCGACACCCGGGCCGTCGGCGTCCACTGCTTCGGCTCCGGGCGGATGCGCCCCGAGCTGCACCGGCAGTACGGCAACCCCTACCCGATCGAGACGGCCATCTTTCAGCTCGCTGCGGCCGGGCTGGCGGCGGAGGTGACGCGGTCGCTGTTCCATTGCGCCCGCCCGTACATGGAGAGCTTCGTCGTCTACGGCGAGAACGCCTGCTACGAGTGGCAGATGGAGAGCGAGGACCCGCTGCTGTTCGAGGCCGACCCCGTCGTGCCCGGGCGGGGGCGGCAGATCACGGCGACCCGGCCGCAGCCGCCGGATCGACCAGACCTCCTGCCGGGCGAGGTCGCCCGATACACGACCCGGTTCAAGGCCACCGGCAGGCACACCCACCTGTCGTTCGAGCAGGGCGGGGGGCACCACGGCTCGCACCCGCACCTGGTGCACGAGTTCGTGCGGAGCATCGTGGAAGGCCGAGAGCCTGCCATTGACGCGGTGACGGCCGCCAACTGGACGGCGGCGGGGGTCTGCGCCCACGAGTCGGCCCTGGGCGGCGGGACGGCGGTGGAGGTTCCGCGGTTTGACGGCTGAGGGGGGTCCCAGGCCGGCCGGGGGGGGGGTATGATGTGCGCCCGGATTCGTGTGGGAAAGGCCCGCGGCGGCGGGGGGGAGCCCCGGCGTGTGCGGGCGTTCCGTCGTGACTGGAAACTCCGGCTCGGGGCGGGTAGGCTCACCGGCGACGAATCGCCTGGAAGACCGGCACACCGGCGGAGGTGTTGAGATGTCGGCGCGCAAAGAGGCCAAGATGACCGGGTGGATCCTCTACAAGAGGCGGGAAGCGGACCTGACGGATGAGGACTACGAGGCCCGGCGGTTCCTTCAGGTCGCCGGGGAGGTCGGGGTCGACGTCAGGCTCCTGACGCCGGACCAGTTCGACCTGGTCGTCACGCGTGACGATCGCCGCGGCGTGCTGCTGGACGGCAGGACGGTCCCGCTGCCGGACTTCATCCTGCCCAGGATGGGCGCCGGCACCACCTACTTCGCCCTCGCCGTCATCCGTCACCTCGAGCGCCTCGGGGTGCAGTCCGTCAACTCCTCCCAGAGCATCGAGACGGTCAAGGACAAGCTCTACACCCAGCAGATCCTCGCCCAGAGCAACCTGCCGTTCGCCAAGACGATGCTCGCGAGGTTCCCCGTGGACGTCGACCAGGTGGAGAGGCAGTTGGGGCTGCCGGTGGTGGTGAAGACGGTCTCGGGTTCGTACGGCTCGGGGGTGCACCTCTGCCGGACGCGCCCCCAGCTCACGGACATCCTGCAACTGGTCACCTCTGCAAACCGCAGCGCGACGATCATCCTCCAGGAGTTCATCCGCGGCAGCCGGGGGCGGGACCTCCGCGTGATCGTGATCGGGGGCCGGCCCGTCTGCGCCATGCTCCGGCGGTCCACGGACGGGTCGTTCAAGGCCAACATATCGCGAGGCGGCGCCGGCAAACCCTTCCAGATGACGCCTCGGGTGGGGTGGCTTGCGACGGAGGTTTCGCGGCTGCTGGGGCTGGACGTCGCCGGCATCGACCTGCTCTTCCACGGCGATTCGTACCGCGTGTGCGAGGCCAACTCCTCCCCCGGCTTCCAGGGCCTGGAGTCCTGCACGGACATCGACATGCCGCGGCAGATCTACGCCTTCGCCGCCGTCCGGGCCGGGAAGCTCGACCTCGTCGACGCGATTCACTCCAAGAGGCGCAGGGGCAGGCCGAAGCGCCCGGCGTAGGACTGCCAGGGCTCCGGGGCGATTCCGCCGGCGCCTCGGGCCATTGCCGACGTGACCGCGATGGGTCCGCGGCGGGCAGGTCCGAGCTGCTCGCTGCTCGCTCGCTGAGGTCCGTGAAGGTAGAATCCCCCGAATGGTCAGCAACGAGGAGAAGGAGCAGGTGTGGGAGGCGTACCGGCAGCGCCGGCCGACGCGGGTGCCGGTGACGTACGGGGTGAACCCGCGCATCGTGCTGCTCGACCCGAAATGGAACACGAAGGGGATCACGTTTCAGGAGTACGCCACCAAGGCGTCGGCGGCGGTGGAGATCCAACTGCTGTTCATGGAGTACAAGGCGGAGCTGCTGCACCGGTATTGCGACCACTCCCTCGGCCGGCCGGAGAAGTGGACCTTCTACGTGGACAACCAGAACACGTACGACTCGCAGTACTTCGGCGCGCCGATCGAGTTCCGAGACGGGCAGGTCGCCGACGTCCGGGCGTACCTGGCCGGCGGCGGCAAGCACCGGATCTTCGAGATCGACATCGACCACCCCCTGGACAACCCGTTCGTGAAGAGCTGCCTGCGGCGGCACGAGGACCTGAAGGCCGCGGCGGCCAAGCTGAGCCGCCGCGGCATGACCTTCGACGTCGCCCCGCCGCTGATGGGGTTCGACGGGCCCTTCACCATCGCCGTGAACCTCCGCGGGCCGGAGGTGCTCACCGACATCTACGAGGACCGCCCGTACGTCGAGAAGCTGCTGGCGTTCCTCCAGCGGGGCGCGGCGATCCGGAACCGGGCGCTGGCGGCGCACTTCGGCCGGAAGGCCTTCGCCGGCGCGACCGGGTGGTTCGCGGACGACTCGATCGCGCTGATCTCGACGGAGATGTACCGTCAGCTCGTGCTGCCGCTGCACCGGGCGTGGTACGCGCAGTGGTCGGCGGCGGGCCCGCACGGGATGCACCTCTGCGGGGACGCGGCGAGGCACTTCCCGACGATCCGCGACGAGCTGAACGTGGACAGCTTCGACACGGGCTTCCCCGTCGATCACGGGGCGCTGCGCCAGGCCGTCGGGCCGGACGTCGAGATCGCCGGCGGGCCCGAGGTCCACCTGCTCCTGGAGGCCGGGCCCCGGGAGGTGTTCGACCGCACTAAGGCCGTCCTCACCAGCGGCATCATGCGCGGCGGGCGGTTCATCCTCCGCGAGGCCAACAACCTCGCCCCCCGCACGCCCGAGGCGAACCTGGCGGCCATGTACCGATGCTGCCTGGAGCATGGGAATTACCCTCGGTAGGTCATCTGGCGGTCGCCCAAGCCCCGCCGCTGCGCCGGCGGGCAGGTCCGGAGGTGTACATCTTCGCCGCCGGCGGGTAGCATGGCGCCGCACACATGCCAAGCGTCGAGCCGGGAAATACCGACCGAGCGATGGTGCTGCTGGGGGCGATCCTGCTGCTGGCGGGGGGCTGCTCCGAATCGAGGGAGCGAAAGGCGATGATCGACAGGCACATTGACGCGGAGTGGTTCCGCAAGAGCGTCATCGAGGACAACATCTCGCGGTGGCTGGCGGCGGCGAGGACGCCGAACGGGTTCTTCCGGTCCAGCGTGGACCGGCGGTGGCGTCCGGCGAAGCGGCAGTCCGGCACGCTGGTGAGCCAGTCCCGGCTGCTGTACGTCTTCGCGACGGGCTACGAGCTGACGGGCGAGCGGAGGTACCTTGACGCCGTCAGCGAGGGCGCGGACTTCCTGCTGACGAGCTTCCACGACGGGAGGCACGGGGGGTGGTTCTGGTCCGTCACGCCGGCCGGGGAGCCCCGCGGGCAGGGCAAGGACAGCTACGGGCACGCCTTCGTGATCTTCGGGCTCTCCCACGCCGCCCGCGTCACGGGCCGGCGGCGCTACGCCGACGCCGCCCTGTACACCTGGGACGTCATGAAGCGCCACCTCCGCGACGAGATGGGCGGGATCAAGCGGGCGACCACGCGCGACTGGCGACGCCGCCGCGGGGGCAACTCGCAGAACCCCATGATGCACCTCTTCGAGGCCCTGCTGGCCCTCCACGACGCCACCGGCTCGGAGAGGGTCTTCGAGGACGCGGCGGGGCTGGCCGGTTTCATCTTCGGCCGGCTGTACCAGAAGGACGGCGGATTCCTGCCCGAGATGTACACCTCCAAGTGGGCCCCGCGAAAGATCGGTCGCGGCGGGTACGTCGACGTCGGGCATCAGTTCGAGTGGGCGTTCCTGCTGGCGCGGGCGGTGGAGAAGGGCTTCCCGCGGTGGTACCTCGACATCGGCAACCGCCTGCTCGACTTCGGCATGCGGGCGGGGTACGACCGCCGGCGCGGCGGCATCCGGGCCAACTGCGACTACGAGGGCAAACCCCACGGCGGGAAGGGGTGGTGGCAGCAGACCGAGCACCTCCGGGCGCTGGCGCGGTACGCCGGCGGGCTCGGGCGGGAGGAGCTCTGGGAACCCTTCGACAAGTCGCTTCAGTTCGCCAAGGCCGAGCTGATCGATCACGAGTACGGGGGCTGGTACGGGGGGGCCTGCCCGCCGGAAAAACGCTCCGAGCGGGGGGCGCGCAAGGGCAACGTCTGGAAGGTGGACTACCACACCGTCGGCATGTACGCCGAGGCGCTGAGGTTGACGGGACGGCCCATGAAGCGTTAGCATGCCTGCTCTGTCCGGAACGCGCAGGAGTCATTCGCCCGTGGATCTCGTCGTCGGGCCATCGCGAAACCTCCGCGGGACGGTTCGGGTGCCCCCGAACAAGTCGCACTCCTTCCGCGCCCTGATCATGGCCTGCCTGGCCGAGGGGGAAAGCCGCATCGCCTCCCCGGCGGTTTCGTCGGACTGGATGCGTGGCATCGAGGGGATGGAGATGTTCGGGGCGCGCGTGGAGCCGAAGGGCAAGCAGGCTTGGCAGGTGACGGGGACGGGGGGGAAGCTGCGCACCCCGCCCGACGTGATCCACTGCGGCAACAGCGGGATCATCTTCCGTTTCTTCACGGCCCTGGGCGCGCTGTGCGAGGGGTACACGGTGCTGACGGGGGATCACTCCATCCGGAGCATCCGCACCATCGGGCCGCTGCTGAGGGCCCTCAACGCCCTGGGCGCGTGGGGGGTCTCGACCAAGGGCGACGGGCACGCCCCGGTGGTCGTCCGCGGCCCGCTCACCGGCGGCAGCGCCGAGATCGACGGCGCCGACTCCCAGCCCGTCAGTGCCCTGCTGATCGCCGGCTCCCTCGCCGACGGACCCACCGAGCTGACCGTGCGCAACCCCGGGGAGAAGCCCTGGGTCGGCGTGACGCTGCACTGGCTGGCGCGCTGCGGCGTGGACGTGGTCCACGAGGACTTCCGGCGCTACCGCGTCGCCGGGCGGGCACGCTGGAAGGGCTTTGCCGCGTCCGTCCCCGGCGACTGGTCGGCGGCGCTGTATCCGATCGTGGCCGCCGTCGTGTGTCCCGGCAGCGAGGTCCGCGTCGCCGGCATCGAGCCCGACGACGTCCAGGGCGACAAGGCGGTCTGCGACGTCCTCCGCGAGATGGGCGCTGACCTCGAAGTCACCGCCGACGGGGTGGTGGCCAGGTCGTCGGCCCTGACCGGCCGGGAGATCGACTGCAACGACTTCATCGACCAGTTCACGCTCCTGGCCGTCGTCGGCGCCTGCGCCGCCGGCGAAACGGTCCTGACCAACGCCGAGGTCTGCCGGCACAAGGAGTGCGACCGCGTCGCCGAGATTGGCCGGGCCCTCTCGGCCATGGGCGCCGACGTCCAGGAGCGGCCCGACGGGCTGGTTGTCCGCCGCAGCCCGCTCACCGGCGCCGGGCTGCACAGCCACGCCGACCACCGAATGGTCATGACCCTGGCGGTGGCCGGCATGGTCGCCGCCGGCGAGACCCGGATCGGCGACGCCGAGTGCGTCCACAAGACCTTTCCGACGTTCGTGGAGCAGATGGCGGCCGTCGGCTGCGACGTCAACGCGGGCTGACGTCCTGGTTCCGGGTGCCACGGCTGGCGGGTGCCACGGCTGCGCAGTTTGCAGCCGTGCCGGCGCCGCCGGGACAGCACGGCTGCGGACGACGCAGCCGTGGCACCCGGGTCCAGACAGGTAGGAGACCAACGACATGATGGGATGCCACGTGGGAAGGATGTTCCAGGTCACCATCTCCGGGGGCAGCTACCAGGAGGGGCTGGCCGCGATCGTCCAGGGCGTCCCGCCGGGGCTGCTGCTGAGCGAGCAGGAGATCTACGGCGACCTGCTCCTGCGGAAGCCCGGCGCCGACGAGCTGTCCAGCCCGCGCAAGGAGCCCGACCTGCCGGTGATCTACTCCGGCGTCAACGCCGCCGACACCGTCGAAGGCGCCGGCAACCGCAACCACACCAACGGCACCCCGCTGACGATCCTGATCGCCAACCTGGACCGCCACTTCATTCACATCAAGCAGTACCAGGACACCAACCGCACCCCCCGCCCGGGGCACGCGTCGTACGCCTCGTTCGTGAAGTACGGCCCGGACGACGACGCGGTCGGGGCGGGCATCTTCAGCGGGCGCAGCACGTGCACGATCGTCGCCGCCGGGCACGTCGCCAAGGAGGTGCTCCGCCGCTGCGGCATCGAGGTCTTCAGCTACGTCCGCGAGCTGGCCGGGGTGCGCTGCGGCGAGATCGCCCACGACCGCGCCCTCGAGAGCACCCGGGCCTACAAGCGGATGCGCCGCGACCTCGACTGCTTCTACCAGCAGGTGTACGTCGCCGGGCGGATCCATCCCCAGATGCGCTTCCTGGAGAAGGCCCGCATCCTGGCCGAGATCGAGGGCCAGATCGACGAGATCCGCGCCAAGGCGCCGAAGCTGAGCCCGGACGAGGTCCGCCGGGAGTACGGCGTCCACCCCGTGGTCAACTGCCCCGAGGTGGGCGCCGCCGAGGAGATGCTCGCCGCCTGCAACCGCATCTCGGCCACGGGCGATTCGGCCGGGGGGGTGGTCGAGGTCGTCGCCACCGGCCTGCCGACGGGCCTGGGCGAGCCGGTCTTCAGCAAGCTCGACGGAGAGTTGGGGAGGATGATGGGCATCGGCGCGGTCAAGGCCGTCGAGGTCGGGGCGGGGCTGGCCGTCAAGGACATGACCGGCAGCCAATCCAACGACCCGATGCGCTGCGAGGGCGGGAAGGTCGTCTTCCTCTCCAACCACGCCGGCGGGGTCACCGGCGGGCTGGCCACCGGCGAGCCCCTTCTCGTCCGCCTCGCCGTCAAGCCCACGCCCACCATCGACAAGCCCCAGCAGACCATCGACAAGTACACC